>JAGRMS010000225.1:7939-14731 GCA_020441135.1 Pseudooceanicola sp. | reverse complement strand
AACCCTTCAACCCGCGCGAGTTGGTGGCGCGGATCCGGGCGCTTTTGCGCCGCGAAAGGGCGGGCGTGGCGGAGAGACGCGAGATCGCCGATTTCCTGACCTGGCGCGTCGATTTCGCTGCGCGCGTTGTGACGGATCGCGAAACCGGTCGCGATGCGGGTCTGTCTTCGGGCGAGTTCGAGCTGCTTCTGGCGTTCCTTGCCGCGCCGGGGCGCGTTCTCAGCCGCGATCACCTGCTCGACAGCACGCGGGGGCGGCTCGGCGGCCCCTTCGATCGGGCAATCGACGTGCAGGTCTCGAAACTGCGCCGCAAACTCGGGGACAACGAGGCAACGATCATCCGCACCGTGCGCGGCGGCGGCTATGTCTTTACCCCCAACTTGCGGCGGGGGCGGGCATGAGCCGCCTCGGCTTTGCCGGGCGGGTGACACTGCTGGTCGCCATGGCGCTGCTGGTGGTGCAACTCGCGAGCCTTGGCGCCTGGCTTGCCGATCGCAGGGAAGCCATGCCCGAACGCCGGCTTCTGCCCTTCCCGGATCAGGTCGAGGCACTGGTGCAGCTTTTCGATACCGCGCCCGAGGCGGAACGGCCGCTCCTGATCCGCGCCTTCGGGGACGAGGGGCTGGTGCTGTCGGTCTCGCCCCTTGCCCCACAAGCTGAGGAGGGCGATCCGGGCGAGGTGGTCCTGCCCGGGCTGGGCCAGTGGCTTGCCGATTTCTCCGCCGTTCTCGGCCAGCGCGAAGTTCACGTCGCGATCAGGGAAGATTTTGCCGGGCGGCTGTTCCCGAACCTGCGCGCGGCGATCCGGCCCGAGGGGCTGCGCATCTCGATCCGGCTTCTGGATGGCGAGTGGCTGATGATCCAGCGCCAGGCAATCCCAGGCATGACCATCGGCGGGGTTCCCGCCGGTACGCTTCTTGCCGGGTTGTCGCTGGTGGTGGCGGCCCTGTCCATTCTCATGGTCTGGCGCGGCACGCGGCCCTTGCGCGATCTGACACGGTCCGTCGCCGACTTCGGACGTGATCTGACGCCGCGGCCGCTCGTCTTGCCCGGTCCCTCGGATCTGCGGGTGCTGGTCGAGGCCTTCAACACCATGCAAGATCGCATCGCCCGGGCCGATCAAGGCCGCTCCGACATGCTTGCCGCGCTGTCACATGACATACGCACCCCGCTGTCGCGCCTTGCCCTGCGGTTGCGCAAGCTGGATCCGGCCTTGCGTGACGCGGCCTTGCGCGACATCGCGCAGATCTCGCGCGTGGCGGAGGATGCGTTCAGTTTCGCCAGTGTCGACTTGGATTCGCGCGATAGTCCGGTCGATCTTCGATCCCTGCTTGCGGATTTGGCGCGGACAACCGGAACGCCGTTTGAGGATTTCGCCGGGGCGGACGCGGCGGAGATCAAGGGCAGCCCGGAACTTTTGACCCGCGCCTTCGCCAACCTCATCGACAATGCACAGAAATACGCTGGCGGCGGGCGCTTGCGCCTGCTTCGGGGGGATGACCACATCGAAGTCGTGCTCGAGGATGACGGTCCCGGCATTGCCGCGTCCGAGCGCGCGCGGGTTCTGGAACCGTTCCAGCGAGGCGAACCGTCACGCAGCCAGGCGGCCGGAGCCGGGCTCGGGCTCTCTCTCTCCAGTCGCATCATCGGTCGGAACGGCGGAGAGCTGCGGCTGGAAGACAATCCCGCGGGTGGCCTTGTCGTGCGTGTCGTCTTCCCGCTTCGCACCCTGTAGCGCCGCGGGGAGACCGGTCGCCGCGGCACATGCCGGAGCCGTATCGCAAGAACGGCATCAATATCTGCTGGTCGAAGCCTGTAAGGGGCCAGCCCGCGAGGGGCTCGCCTTCTCAACCGTTGACAACCATCCCCGCAATCGCGGTTGTCGAACTCCCGCCCTCAGGGGGAGGCTGGTTTGTGAAATCAGACCGCGATCGAGTGTCCGCAATGACCAAATTCCGCGATCACCATGCGACGCCCGCGGGATGGCCGCTTCCCGTTTCTTGCCAGAAACGCTGACAATGGTTCCGGAGAGCTCGCGGTCCGCCGAAGTCCAACAAGACCATCAACTCTCGATACATGTTCCATCTCGTCGAAAGCGACCCACGTCGACTCTAATTGGCCAAATTGCAGAAAACAACGCAATTCCAGTGACTTGCAGAGCTGCTCACCAAACCGGCGCAGTCCTCTGGTCTGGAAAATATCGGCCCCGAAGGTCCTCTGTCGCCCCGCTTGGCACCGGAGAAGGCTAACAGCCGCTCCCGCATATCTGCTCGCCCAACCCTCACCTTGCCCCGATGATCGCATGCACTCCATCACGGGTGGTCGTCCCGCGACGGAACTTCACGATGCCGCTGCGGCGCCACGGGCTGTCCGGAGACATCGCCAGTGCGATCCAAATTCTCCTGTCCGATCGCGCGGTCCCGGTCAGCGGCGGTATGTGAACAGGCTGTCGGTGTTCATCGTCACTCCAGCCCCAGCCAGTCGACATATTCCGGCGGAGCCTCTTGCCGGGCCATGTAGTCCCGCAGGCCATCATAAAGCCGCGCCTCGATCCCCTGGTCACGGAAAGGCCGCTCCTGCCGCGGATCGGCCGCCAGATCGAACAGACGGGTCCCGAGGTCCGCATAGGGCCGCCCCCGTGCCGGGGGGCGTCTGGCTCCGGGCAGCGCCGGAACCCGCAGGACCGGCCAGCCAGCGAAGCCCGGGGCAGAGGCCACGAGTCGCGCCTCGGCCAGCTCATCGGCGCTGAAATCGGCGCCGGGATGCTGCGGGGCCAGCGTGTATTCGTTCAGACCGGGCGCCCCCAGATCTGGCGGGTAGTGCAGCAATACATACCGCCCGTCCGTCACCCCGACCGGCCCGGCGAACAGCCCGAAGGCGACGATGCGCCCCGGCTCCGACGGACCGCCCAGACACGGAAACGTGCGGCCCGTCATCGCCGCCGGCGGCGAGATCCCGAACAGTGTCAGCAGGCTGGGTGCCAGATCGGGCGTCTGGGTCAGGTCGGCGCGGCGGCTGCCCGCCTGCGTCCCCGCGCCAGGGCGGGCAACGATCAGCGGGATGTGCGAGATCTCCTCGTAGCACGGCATCCGTGACTTGCCCCACCAGCCATGCTCGCCCAGCAGGAACCCGTGATCGGTGGTCAGGATCACCGCCGTATCGCGCCACATGTCCTGGGCGTCCATCCGGTCGAGAAGGCGCCCGAGATAGTGGTCGCACATCCGCAGCAGGGCCGCCTGATTGGCGCGTATCTCGGCAATCTCGGCAGGTGTCTCGGCCAACTCGCGGTAGTCCGGCCAGTCCAGCACCGGCCCCGCATAGTCGCTGTCGCCGGGCCGCCGGTACCGCTCTGGGACGTGGAACGGTTCGTGCGGATCGAAGAGCTCCAGCTGCAGCAGCCAGTTGTCCTCATTGCCCATCCGATCCAGGAACCGGTCGGCCGCGGCAAAGCAGCGGGGCAGCGGCATGTCCTCCTCGTCTGCCATACGAGCCCTGTTGGCCAGATGCCGCGCCCGGCCGGGGAACCGGGCGGGGTCGTAGTGCCGGGGCGAGAAGCCTTCGGCGCTGGCGCCCGGTGTCGGGGTCCAGGGATCGAATTCCTGCCCGCGCATGAACTCCCAACTATCGAACCGGTCGTGATAGCCGCCCCCGCCGGGTTCGAAATAGTGGAAGTGATCGGTGATCAGGTGACTTGTGCCACCCGCCTTGCGCAGAACGTCGCAATAGCTGATGTCGAAAGGTTCCAGAGGCCCCCAGCTGCGATGGAAGAAACAGGTCCGCCCGGTCTGCATGTCGCGCCGGGCGGGGATGCAGGGCAGGCTGCCGACGTAGTGCCGGTCATGCGTGACGCCGCGGGCCGCCAGCCGGTCGAAGGCCGGTGTCACGACCGTGCCGCCGTAGGGGCCGAGTTGATGCCGGTTCAGGGAATCGAACAGGATCAGGATGACCCGCATGTCGCGCCTCTCAGCGGTGCAGCAGCGACAGGTCTGGCGGATCCTCGGGGTTGCCGAGGGGGCCGTGGGTATTCGCCATGATGCGCCGGTTTGCATCGACCCAGCCGACATAGGCGGAACAGGGAGGGAAGGGATCGCCGCGGCGGGCGAGGAGGCTCTGCATCGTTGCCTCCATCCGCGCTTCAAGCGCCACATCAACGCCGGCGAGGTTCGTCATCTGCAGGGGATCGGCGACGTTGTCGAACAGCAGCACCCGGCCGTCCAGCCAGCGGGCGTAGGTGTGCGTCCTGCTCCGCACCCCGCGCCACTCGGCACCGTCTGCGAAGAAGTCGTGTTCCTTCGAGAAGTTCATGGTGAGGACCGCGTCCTGCTCAGGCGCCCCCGGCTGTCCCAAGAGCGCGGCCGACAGATCCAACCCTTCCACGGTCCGCGGCACGTCCAGCCCGGCGACACCGCATAGAGTCGGCATGATGTCGGCGGGGGCGAGAAGCATGTCCGACCGGGCGCCTTCGGCGATCCGCCCGGGCCAGCGCATGACCCAGGGCACCTTGACCGATTCCTCGTAGGGCAGTCGCTTCTCCCAGGGCGACAGCCCGTGCGCTCCGCCCTGCGTGCCGTGGTCCGACGTGAAGATGACCAGCGTGTCGTCCGCCCGGCCGCTGTCCTCCAGCGCCCGCAGAATGTCGCCCAGCATGTCGTCGACGGTCAGCAGCATCGCCAGATAATGCCGATACATCTCCTGCGCCTTCGCCTCCATCTCCGGTGGCACATTCGCGGGCAGAGTCAGTGTGTCCGGCAGGCGGGCATAGGCCTCGTCCGGAGCAAAGCGGAACGGGGTCCAGTGGCACTGGTGGGGTGAGACGACAAGGCAGAAGGGTCGGTCGGCCGGCGCCTGATCCAGGAACTCGCGGGTGTATCCGACCATCGCGTCGGTCTCGTACCCCTCCCAGAACTCGGCGCGCCAGTCGTCGCGATGGATCGAGCCGCCGAAATAGTCAGTGTGAAAGTTGTAGGCCCGCCAGAACCGCCAACCCAGCCGGTCGCGGCCCTCGGGCACGAAGTCGCGGCCGTGGATTTCCGGGAAGGACCCGGTGTGCAGATGCCATTTGCCGACATAGCCGGTGTGATAGCCGCCCGCGTTCAGCACGTCGGCCAGCCCGATCTCGTCACTGCGGGTGCGGAGGAAGTTGATGACATGGCCGGTGGTCTGCGGATGCCGGCCGGTCATCAGCATGGACCGGTAGGGCGTGCAGACCGGCGCGGTCGAGACCGCGTTCTCCAGCACCGTGCCCTGTGCCGCCAGACGGTCGATGTTCGGCGTGGCGATGTTCGGCTCGCCATAGATCGGCAGGGCCGAGGCGCGGATCTGGTCGGGCAGGATGTAGAGGATGTTCGGGCGTTGGCCGGGCATCAGGCGGACTCCGTCGTTTCGAGGTGGCAGGCGCAGGCGCGGTCGCCCAGCGCGGTCAGGTCGGGGGCGAGGCTTTCGCAGACGGGCATCCGGCGCGGACAGCGATTGCGGAACACGCAGCCATCACCGGTAGCCGTCCCGTCGGCCTCGGGCGGCGGTTCGCGCCAGCGGGCGCTGCTTTGCAGGGGGGGAACCGAGTCGACCAGCAGGCGCACGTAAGGATGGCGCGGGCTTTCGATCACCGCGCGGGCGGGACCGCGCTCGACAAGGCGGCCGCGGTAGAGCACGTCGACCTGATCGGCGAACTGGCGGACCGTGGCCAGATCGTGGGTGATGTAGATGAACGAGATCCCGTCCCGGTCCCTGAGCCTCCGCATCACGCCGAGGATCGAGGCGCGCAGGCTGGCGTCGACCATCGACACAGGTTCGTCCGCGACGATCAGCCTGGGTCGGGTCAGGGTGGCGCGGGCGATCATGACGCGTTGCCGTTGCCCGCCGGACAATTGGTGCGGGTACTTGTCCAGCACCTCTCCGGCGTTCAGCCCCACCGCGGCGACGGCGTCGTCGATCGCGCGGGCGGGGTCTTCGACAGGGAACCGGCGCAGTGCCATGCGGAAGACATGGCCGATCCGGTAGAACGGGTTGAAGGCGGCGAAGGGGTCCTGGAACACGGCCTGCACCTGCCGCCGATAGTCTAGCATCCCTGCGCGATCGGCGCCGTCCACGCGATTGCCCCGGAACAGGACCTGACCGGACGTGGGCGCAGTGAAGCCCAGAACGATGTCGGCCAGTGTCGTCTTGCCGCTGCCGCTTTCACCCACGATGGCGCGGATCTGCGGCTGGTCCTCGGGCAGGTCCAGACTGTAGTTGGCCAGCGCGGTGACCGGGTGGCCGTGGCGCCCGGACGTCGAGGGATAGGTGCGGCCCAGCTTCGATATTTGCAGCAAAGCAGCCATCACGCTTCCTCGACCGGCGTTGCCAGATCGGCGAAGTGACAGGCGACGCCCGCCGCGCGATCCCCCTGCCAGGGCGGATCCTCGGCCCGGCAGATGCCCTGCGCCATGGGGCAGCGCAGGTGGAAGATGCAGCCAGGCGGCGGGTCGTGCGGATCATGAGTGATGCCGGTCGCGGCCTCGGTCTCGGCCGCCGCGCGGTCCAGCGTCGGGACAGAGGCGACCAGTGCCTGGGTGTAGGGATGGCGTGGGCGGGCGATCAGCTCGGCCACTGGCGCCACCTCGACCAGACGCCCCGCATACATCACCGCCACCCGGTCCGAGACCTGCGCCAGCAGCCCCAGATCGTGGCCGATCATCAGCATCGAAAGGCCCATCCCGTCCTTGATGGCCAGTAGCGTCTGCGCCACCGTCCGCTGCACCACCACGTCCAGCGCGCTGGTCGGTTCGTCGGCGATGACCAGATCGGGCTTCA
>JAGRMS010000225.1:0-7859 GCA_020441135.1 Pseudooceanicola sp. | reverse complement strand
GGCAGGCCGACGCGGGCCAGCAGGTCGGCGGTGCGCGCTGCCCGTTCCGCCTTCGGCACGCCATGCGTCCGCATCGTCGCGGCAAACAGGCGGGCGACGGTCATCGTCGGGTTCAGCGCGTTCATCGCGCCTTGCGGGATCAGCGCCATGCGCGACCAGCGGCGCCGGCGAAGCGCCCCGTCGGGCAGCGTCAGCAGATCCTCTCCCATCAGCCTGACTGACCCGGCCGAGACGCGGCCCGGTCCGGGCAGGAGCCCCAGGATCGCATAGGCGGCGGTACTTTTGCCGCAGCCTGACTCGCCGATGATCCCCAGCACTTCGCCGCGCCTCAGCGTCAGGTCCAGCTTGTCGACGGCGTGGACCTGCCCCCGGGGCGTCGCATAGCGCACGGCCAGACCGGTGACGTCCAGCACCGTCTCGGCCGTGTCGGACAAGTGGTCCTTCATTGCCCAGCCTCCTTGCGGACGCGCGGGTTGGCGATGGCGTCCAGCCCGATGTTGATCAACAGAAGCCCGCCGAACAGCACCACCAGCACTAGCGTCGGCAGGCCCCACCACCACCACATGCCACGGAAGATGGCCGCCGAGTCGATGGCGGACGAGATCGTCGTCCCCAGGGTCGGAATGCGGGTCGGCCCCAGCCCCAGCACCTCCAGCCCGATGGCGGCCAGCACGGCGCCCGAGACGGCAAGGATGAAGCTTGCGGCGATGAAGGGCAGAAGGTTTGGCAGCATCTCGCGGAACATGATCTCGGCGGGCGAGGCGCCGGCCATGACCGCCGTGCGGACGTATCCGCTTTCACGCATCGACAGGACCTGCGCGCGGATCTGCCGGGTGGGCCGCGGCCAGTCGAAGGCGGCGATCAGAAGGGCCATGGTGTAAAGCCCGACCTCGCCCACCGCCGATTGCACGACAATCAGGATCACCAGCGGCGGGATGGTATAGGCCACATCCGAGACCAGCCGGATCACCGGATCGGCGCGATTGCGCGAGAAGCCGGCGACAAAGCCCAGGACGACGCCGATCAACGTGCTGACGCTGCCGGCGACGATGGCCATCAGCAGCGTGTTGGGCGCTCCGACGATCAGTACGGCCAGCATGTCGCGGCCGCTGTTTTCGGTGCCCAGGGGATGCGCCAGCGTCCCGGTGACGCCACGGGTGTTGGTCAGCCCGGCGGGCGGCAGGTTCGGTGGCGCCTCGGCCGGAAAGGCCATGCCGGTGTCCCAGAACAGACGTCCCAGGACGCCCAGCATCAGGATCGAGCCGATCAGCGTCAGCCCGATCCACAGTGGACGGTTCACCCGGCGCCGCGGGCGGCGTCTGCGTGTTGCGGGAAGGGTCAGGGTCTCGGTCATCGGGCTTCCAGCGAGATGCGGGGATCAACGAAGGGGTAGACGAGGTCCATCACGAAGACGGCGGCGGCGGCGGTGAAGATCAGGATCAGCGCCGCGCCCTGGATGGTGTTGAAGTCCTGGTCGCGGATCGCGCCGACCAGCACCGTGCCCATGCCCGGATAGTTGAAGATCGCCTCGACCAGCACCGCGCCCGAGATCAGCGACCCCAGCGCCAGGGCCAGCGCCGTCAGTTGCGGCAGCATGGCGTTGCGCACCATGAAGCGCCACAGAAGGTACCCGGGACGAAAACCCACCGCGCGACCCAGAACGGTGTAGTCCTCGCCCGATATGGTCACCAGCATGGCGCGCATGCTCAGCGCCCATGACCCGAAGCTGACAAGCACGATCGACAGGGCTGGCAGGGTGCCATGGTGGATCACGCTGAGGATGAAATCCATGTTCCAGCCCGGCGTCTCGCGGCGGCCGAAGGCGCCCATGGTCGGGAACCAGCCCAGAAGCGACGAGAAGATGAACAGGAGGAACACCGCCGCCAGCACCGGCGGCAGGGCGGTGAAGATCATCGACGCCGGCAGCAACGGCCGCAGCAGGCGCGGCGTCCGGTCCCAGGCCATCAGCGCGCCCACGACAGTGCCCAGGGAGAAGGCGGTCAGCGTGGCGATGGCCAGCATGCCGATGGTCCAGGGCAGCGCGCGGGCGATGATGTCGATCACCGGCGTGGGGAACGAGACCAGCGAATAGCCGAAATCCAGCGTCACGGCGCTTTTGATGAAGCGCAGGTACTGGATCGGCCAGGGATCGTTCAGGCCGAACCGTTGGCGCCAGTCGGCGATCATGTCCTGCGCGCCGGGAAAGTTGCCGCTGTCGGCGATCAGCCGGGCGACGGTCGCCTCGACCGGATCGCCGGGGGCCAGGCGCGGCACGACCCAGATGATCGTGGCGCTGACCCAGACGGTCAGAAGGAAGATCACGAAGCGGCGCAGCACATAGCGCGCGCTGGGGCCTCTCATGGCTGGCTCCGGGCTGTGGCGTCAATGGGACCCGGCCGGCGACAGTCACCGGCCGGGCGGGGCGTCATTTGGCGGGCTGAATTTGGGCCAGCGCCTTGACCCAACCATGCCACCAGTAGGCCGGCTGCATGTAGTTGTTCTCGGCCGTCGGCCAGTTGGTCCAGTAGGTCTCGTTGAAGCCGAGGAGGAACACCGCTTGCACCACCGGGATCGAGACGCGGTCGTTGAACCACAGCTCGTAGGCCTCCAGCGTCAGCTCCTCGACCCGAGGGTCGCCCAGGGGCAGAGAACCCAGTTCGGTGACGATCTGCGTGAACCGGTCGCTGTTGGGTCCGGTCCAGCGCGGCATGTTGGTATCGGCGGTCTCGCCCACCGGCGCGGCCTCGACATTCGAGAACTGGTTCAGCGTGTACCAGGGCTCGTTTACCGACCCGCAGGACGACGACCGCACGATGGCTTCGTATTCGCCCGTGAAGTGATGCGTCTGCAGGGTGGCGTTGTTGACCCGCTGCAGGCGGGCGTTGATGCCGATGCGGCGGAACTGTTCGATCAGCACCTCGGACAGGCGGATGTCGTCCAGCGTCTGGTCGCGCGCCTCGATCACCAGGGTCAGCTCGGCACCGTCCTTTTCGTAGATGCCGGACCCGTTCAGGACATAGCCCTTGGCCTCGAGGATCGCCTTTGCGCCTTCGGGGTCCGCGGTGGCCGGAAAGGCCAGCCCGGCAGCCTCGATCTTCTCGATCAGGCCCTTGAAGGTCGGATAGGCGGGGAAGATGGTCTTGGACACCTCGCCGATACCGTCGAAGGCAAAGGTGTTCACCTCGGTCCGGTCAATGCCCTTGTCCAGCGCCAGCCGCATCTCGGGGTCGTCCCAGGGGGGCACTGCGAAGTTCAGGTCGAACCCGCGGTGGCAGGGGTCCAGCCAGGGGCCGGGTGGGTCGTTCTGCCATGAAATCCAGTTGGGATTGCGCGCCTGTACCGCCTCGAAGGTGCCCAGCGACATGTTCCACGCCACATCGATATCATCGCGCACCGCCAGATCGCCGCGCGCCTGCTCGGTTCCGACCAGCATGTAGATGATCCGCTTCGGCGCCGGCATCTCGGCCAGCCCGACATCGGCGGCCCACCAGCTGTCCACCCGGTCATAGGTGAACTCCGAGGCCGTCGCCTTGACCAGCTTGTAGGGGCCGGTACCCAGCGGCAGGCCCGCGGGGATGTCGTAGTTGGTGAAGGTAAGCGGGTCCTTGTCGCGGTAGATATGTTCGGGCACGAACATCACCGCCCCCCAGACCCGGACCGAAAAGAAATCCAGCTGGAAGCGCGGATTGGGCCTCTTCAGCACGAAGTCTACGGTCAGGTTGTCGATCTTCTCGACGTGATCCAGCGCCAGCGCAAGAGAGCCGGAATCGCGCAGGGCAGGGGCGTTGGCCAGCATCGTCTCGATGGTGAAGACCACGTCCTCGGCATCGAAGGCCTCGCCGTCCTGCCATTTGACCCCATCGCGGATTTTCAGCGTCCAGCGATCCAGGGTCTCGTTCGGTGTCATGGATTCGCCGATCCAGGGCTCGATTTCGCCCTGCTCGAGGTTCAGGATGAACAGCGGCTCCATGACGAACTGGTGCAGGCCGACCGCGCGCAACACGGCGCCAGGTAGAAGGTAGTTCCAGTTCTCGAACGCGTTCTGCGGCGACTGCGCGTGGTCGATGATCAGCGTCTCGTCGCGTGGGACCTCCTGCCCGACCGTCGCGGTGGCCATACCCAGCGCCAGCGCGGCGCCAAGTATTGTCGTAGAAAGAATACCGTGTGTTCCCATGTCCTCCTCCTGTTGCTTCGGCCTCTCCCGGCCGTTTCCTGCCCAGCACGCCGGGCGCGTCGTCATCGTGGCGTCACAGACCCAGCCCGTAGGCTACAAGCCCGGCCACATTCTCCCGGCCGGCCGCGATACGGGTGGACGTGACCGGGGCAAAGCCCGCGATCCGCTTGGTGCCGGTCCAGCGGCCGCCATCGGCGAAGACCTCGATCGAACCGGTGTCGATGAAGAGGCGCAGGGTCCGCGGAGCGGCGCCGGCGGCCAGATACCGGATGCGGCCCTCGCCGGGCGGATCGTGCAGGATCTCGATCCCTTCGGCCGAGACCTCGATGCCCAGCGGCAGATCGGGGTGTTGCAGATCGAGCCGCATCGCCGCGCCGGGGTGGGTCAACGTGATCTCGATCTCGGCGGCGCCGCCGGGAAGTGGCATCGCCGATCCCCCGGCCAGGGCCTCCACGTCCAGCATCTGACGGCGAAGAGTGGCGACGCCATCGATGGGCGGCGTGTGCAGGATGCCGTCCGTCAGCAGCATCCGCCGCGGCAGGGTCATCGCCGTGGGATTGTCCTGCCGCTTGTTCACGGTGGCCCAGTTCGAAAGCCAGGCGATGCCGACGATCCCGTCCTCGGTGGGCATGGCCTGGAAGGCATAGGCATCGCTGCCGAAATCCAGCTCCTGTTCGTGCCGAGGCGTCAGCCGTTGCCCGTCGAAGCTGCCCAACACCACGGACGACAGGTTGCGCCGCCCGGTTGCCGGATCGGTGCTTGAGAGCATGCCGTAGATCAACGCCCAGTCGTCTGGACCAAGCCGCACCATGCAGGGACATTCGCAGACCGATTGCGGGTTTCGGGTCTGCCGGTGCAGGACATCGCGGAACCGCCAGCCGGTGACTCCGGCGCGGTCGTCGGTCTCGTACAGCAGAACCACGCCGCCCAAGGCATCGCGGCTGCCCAGAAGCATCTTCAACCGGCCATCGGGGCCGGTGAAGACATACGGATCGCGGAAGTCCTTGGTCAGGCCCGGCAGATCGGGCCTGAGCGGCAGCACAACCCGCGGAGGCTCCGCCGACCAGCCGTCGCGCGACAGGGCTGTCAGCTGGATCTGGTCCTCGGGCTCGCGACCGGCGCGGCGTTCGGTGAAGAAGGCGCGCAGCCCGTCCGGCGTGGCGATGGCCGAGCCGGAATAGGCGCCGCCACTGAGATCGTCGACCGGGAACAGCGCCGGGTCGGGCCGGAGGAACACCGGCAAGTGGCGCCAGCGCAGCATGTCGTCGCTGACCGCGTGACCCCAATGCATCGTGTTCCAGCGCGGGATGTGCGGAAAGTGCTGGTAGAACAGGTGGAAATGACCGCCGAAACGGCTCCAGCCATTCGGATCGTTCATCCAGCCGAAGGGCTGGCGGAAGTGGTAGCCATCCGGAACGTCAGGCGCGGCGGTGCGCGGATGGACATGCAGCAGCCTGACCCCGTCCCGCATCACGCGGGTCGGGTCGAAAGCATAGGCGGCCGAGATCTCCGCCGGCTGCCCCTCGGCGATGATATCAAGCCGCCCCGCTTCCTCCGTGCCGATGTCGATAAAGGTCCAGACCCCGGGCTCGCCCAGACGCCAATCCCCGATCCGGTTGCCGTCGCGCGAGACGGTTACCAGGCCTGCTCCCTCTTCGATCAGGCCGACCCACAGGTGCAGTCGTTCCCCGGCGCGAAGGTCGACGGATAACAGCGCGGACGGTGCGGAAAGTAATCGTTTACCCTGATCTGCGCTGGCGTTCATGACCCCCTGTTCCTCCCTTGGCTCAGACCGATTGCCGCTCGACTAGCCGAAAGGCCAGCTTCTGGACCGCGGGCGGGTTCAACTCGTCGCTTAGCAACCGTTCGGCCGCGAGCCGCCCCATTTCTCGGTGCGGAAGGGCCATGGTGGTCAACGGCGGGTCCAGCCGAGTCGCCAGATCGACCTGGTTGTCGAAACTGGCCACAGCCACGTCGCCGGGAATGTCACGGCCGGCACGGCGCAGGGCGGCGTAGATCTCCATGGCGACGCGGTCGTTGCCCGCAAGGATCGCCTCGGGCGAATCGGGCCCGTCCAGCAGCATCGGCACATGATCGGCCACCAGACTGTGCGCCCGGTCGGAATAGGTCTTGCGTGCCACGGCTGGCAGCACGCGCGCGCCGGCATCGTCCAGCCCAGCCTCGCGCAGCGCCCGACGAAAGCCCGCCTCGCGCAACTCTCCCGCCAAGAGCCCCGGCAGATTGATGAAAGCGATACGGCGACGGCCGCGGGCGATCAGGTGGCGGGTGATGTCATAGGCGGCGCCTTCGTCGTCGGGTACAAGCGACGGCACGCGTCCATCGGCATCGCGGCAGTTGATCATCACGGCGAAACCGTCGGCCAGCCCCGGCGGGAGGGCGACGACCTTGTGATACATCGCGGCATAAGCCATGGCGCGCGGGCGAAACCGGCGCACCTCGGCGTGGACCTGCTCGATGCTGCGACCAGCGCTGAGGTTGGTGGCGATCACCGCCATGTCCTTGCCCTGCATGGCATTGTCTAGCCCCCGCAGGATCTCGGTCGCGAAAGGGGTGGTGATCAACTCGTCGGCGACGATCGCAACCAGCGGGATCCAGCCCTGCCGGGTCCCCCGCGCGGCCAGATTGGTCACATAACCCATATCGTCGGCCAGCTTTTGGATCCGCTCGCGCGTTTCGACCGCCATCCTGGCCGATCCGCCATGCAATGCGCCCGACACCGTCTTGGTCGAGACCCCGGCGCGCAGCGCGATATCCTGAAGCGAGACGGTCATGAGGGCATATATCGGAGGATTGATGTTGAGTTAACGTTTACCCAACTTAACGAGAGAGGATCATCTGTCAACAGATAGGTCGCGTCCAAGCACAGGAAGGCGCCCAGGGGGCGCTGGCAAGGCAGGCTATCGAGGGCTCGGCAAACCATGCAGGTGCCAGGCCATGGCGCGCTCTGATCATGGTTCGCGGTTCATCAGCCGGGAGCGGCGGACCTTTCTCCGCCAACACAAGCTCGAACCAAGCATGAGCCGACGAGGAAGCTTTCGCGACAACGCGTTAGGCGACGGACCCGCACGATCCGAGGTGCCGCGCGGCAGGTTTTGTTCGAGTAAATCGAGCTGTTCACAACCCGAAACGCAAGCACAGGAACAACGGCATGCGGTCGCCCTTAGAATTCGAAATCAGGCAGCGGAAACTGATCCGGGCAGGTGTCCAGGAAACCAGGGGCACCTCACCTCAATCCTCGCGGCCACCGGATTGCGGCCCTGTGAGGTGCGTGGCGCAATCTTAGGTGTACTGAAGAGCCGCCTCGGACTGAGCGTGACCTGGGAGAAGTTCGACGGACGCGGAAGGGTCTGTCGGCTCGACGCGGTCTGATTGTCTACCCGTAGCCTTCCCTCGCGCCGTCGTCCTCGTGGGCGGCGCCAATGTTCGTAATCGCCGGCCGGGTCTCACAGCCGCCAATCCGCGTGGATCTGCGGAACGACGTGAAATGATCATTCAGCCAAGCGAACGAGCGGATCCGCATCCCAGCCGCCGATTTACGAAGCGATATGAAGGACTTCTGCCCCCCTTGCTTCCACAGCGCGCTCAAACGCAAACGCCACCCCGGAGGGTGGCGCCTAAGCGTTCGATAACGCATTTTGACTTGGTTGCGGGGGTAGGATTTGAA
>JAGRMS010000022.1 GCA_020441135.1 Pseudooceanicola sp. | reverse complement strand
GCGCTGGCCTTGTCGCCAAGGGCGCGCATGGTTTCGGCCTTGGGTCCGATGAAGGTGATCCCGGCCTGGGTGCAGGCGTCGACAAAGGCGGGGTTCTCGGACAGCAGGCCATAACCCGGGTGGATCGCGTCGGCGCCGCTGGCCTTGGCGACGCGGATGATCTCTGGGATGCTCAGATACGCCGCGACCGGCCCCAGCCCCTCACCGATGCGATAGGCCTCGTCGGCCTTGAATCGATGCAGGCCCAGCTTGTCTTCCTCGGCGTAGACGGCGACGGTCTTCTTTCCCATCTCGTTGGCCGCCCGCATGATGCGGATGGCGATCTCACCCCGGTTGGCGATGAGGATCTTCGAGAATTCGGTCATTTTGCTCTCCCCGGGCGCGAAGGTGGCGCGAGCGAAGCAAACGACACGCTGCAATGCAGCGCAAGTCGAAAACGCGACCTGTTCGTTACAGGGACGACGGGCCGAGGTCGGGCAGGGGGATCGGCGGCGGCAGGTCTTTCAGCCTCGCCGCGCCCAGCTGGCCCATGTTGGCGGTCATGTCTTTTGCAAGAATGTCGATCAGGTGGGCCGGGCCGTCGGGGCCAAGCGCGGCGAGGGCGAAGTGGAAGGCACGGCCCAGCATGACGAAGTCGGCCCCAAGCGCGAGGGCGCGCAGGATGTCGAGACCGCTTTCCACGCCGCTGTCGAAGATGATCGGCAGTTTCGTCGCCGCGCGGATCAGCGGCAGCGCCTCGGCGGTCGCCGGAGACCCGTCGAACTGGCGGCCGGCGTGGTTGGAAATCCAGATCGCGTCCGCGCCGAGTTGTTCCAGCGGTTCTGCATCCTCGGGGCGCAGGACGCCCTTGATGAGGAAGGGACCGTCCCAGTTGTCGCGCAGCCAGCGGGCGTAGTCCCAGTCGGGCGAGGTGCGCAGCAGATAGCCGACATGGGCGGTCGAGGGCAGGCCCGCGCCGGTGCCGCTGACGTATTTGTCGAGCGTGCGCATGTGGGGCAGGCCGCGTCGCGCGGTGGCAAGCGCCCAGGCGGGCCGCGTGGCGACCTGCGCCAGCAGGCGCGGGGTCAGCTTCGGCGGGGTCGTCAGGCCCGAGCGGGTCTGGCGTTCGCGGCGGGACGCCACCGGCACATCGACCGTCAGGATCAACGCGTTGAACCCGGCGGCGCGGGCGCGGGCCAGCATGTCGCGGCGGATCTCGACGTCCTTGGGCGGATACATCTGGAACCAGGCGTGGGGGCCAAGGTGGGGGGCGATGTCCTCGGGGCTTTGGGTCGCCACCGTGCTCATCGAATAGGGAATGCCGACGGTGGCGGCGGCGCGGGCGAGATGGCCTTCGGCATCGGGCCAGACGAGGCCGGACATTCCGACGGGGGCGATGCCGATGGGCAGGGGGAATCTCTGCCCGAGGAAGTCACAGGACAGGTCCGCCGTCTGCGGCCCGTGCAGGATCGAGGGCATGAAGCCGACACGATCCAGCGCGGCGCGGTTGCGGGTCTTCGTCGCTTCGACCCCGGTGCCGCTGTCCAGATACTCCCACACGAACTTCGGCAGGCGCTTTTGCGCCCGCCACTTGAGGTCCATCACCCCGGGGTATTTGCCGTGCAGATCCACGGGCGTATCTGGCGGAACGCCCGTGGTGTTGTCCAGCCCTCAGGCCGGTTTGGCCTGGCCCGCCTTGAACAGCGGGATCTCCCGCAGCGCGAAGGAGAAGGCGAGGCCGGTCAGCGCCAGCGCGGCCGCGATCCAGAAGATCGGGTGCAGCGCGTGGCTGACCTGCCCGCCGATGGCGAGGCGGGCGGCCTCGGGCATGGTGGCGACGGTTTCGGGCGAGAGCGGGCCCGTTGTCATGTCCAACCCCAGCCGCGCCGCGAAGACCGCGCCGAAGAAGGCGACCGCCAGCGCGCCGCCGATCTGGCGGAACATGATGCCGCTGGCGGTGGCGGTGCCGAGCTGTTCACGCGGGACGGCGCTTTGCACCGAGGTGGTGACGACCGGGAAGATGCAGCCCATGCCAAGCCCGACGAGCGCGATGGAGACGTATATATAGAGTGCAGGAGAGTCGGCCTGGAGCTGGGTCAGCAGCAGCATGCCCACCATCAGCGTCGCCGTGCCAAGCTTGGGCAGCCTCCCGTAGCGCCCGGTGCGCCGCATGTAGCGCCCGCAGAGGGTCGAGGCGGTAAGGATGCCGAGCGTCATCGGGACCAGCATCAGGCCCGAGACCGTCGGCGTCACGCCCCGCGCGATCTGGAGGTAGACCGGCAGGAAGGTGATGGTCCCGAACATCGCAGCCCCGGCGATGAAGCCGACGACGCTTGTCACCCAGAAGACGTTGAGCCGGAACAGGCTGAGCGGCAGGATCGGCTCCTGCGCTTTCGATTCGGCATAGAGAAAGGCGAGCGTGGCGACGATAGCTGCCGCTGCCAGCGCGATTGCCTGTGGCGAGGTCCAGGCGAAGCTGCGCCCGCCGAGGCTGGTGAACAGCGTCAACGCGGCGAGTGCGATGGTCAGGAAGGCGGCCCCGGCCCAGTCGATCTTGTGACTGACGCGGCGACCGGTGGGCTTGAACGAGGCGGCAAAGGTGCCAAGCGCGATCAGGCCGACGGGCAGGTTGATGTAGAAGATCCAGTGCCAGGAGAAGGCATCGACGAACCAGCCGCCGATCAGGGGGCCGAGCACGGAAGACAGCGAGAAAACGGCGGCGAAGACGCCCTGCACCTTGCCGCGTTCGCGCGGGGGGATCACCTCTCCGACGACCGAGAGTGCCAGCACGAAAAGACCGCCGCCGCCAAGGCCTTGGACGGCGCGGGCGAGAATCAGGCCGGTCATGCTCTGCGCCAGGCCGCAAAGGACAGAGCCGAGCAGGAACAGCGTGACCGAGACGAAGATGGTGTTGCGCCGCCCGTAGAGGTCGCCGAGCTTGCCATAAAGCGGCGCGACGACGGTAGAGGCGAGGAAGTAGGACGTGACGACCCAGCTGAGATGCTCGACCCCGCCAAGGTCGGCGACGATGGTGGGCAGGGCGGTCGAGACGATGGTCTGATCCAGCGAGGCGAGCAGCAGCAGCATGGCGATCGAGATCAGGATCATCCGCACGGTGCGCGGGTCGAGGGGCGTATCGGGGGGCATATCGGGAATCCGGGAATCGTGTGTTGCCTCTGTATGTTTGATGATATGTGCCTTTGTCAAGCATATGACATGGGAAGCTGATTGACCTGGGCATGTTTCGGACGTATGTGGATTCCATGACCGACGCCCGCATCAAGGCGCCCTACAAGGGCAGGAGCTATGGCGACCTCGTCCACGAGGCGCTGGCGGCGTCGAGCATTCCGCCCGGGGCCGAGGGCGCGCTGGTCGCACTCGACATGGCGCTGTTCCAGCTGATGCGGCATGTTGTTAAGGCCGATCTGGTGGTCGCCTACCTGAAGCAGGGCGACAGCGGGCTGGAGCCGGCGGTGTTCCAGGGGCTGACGGCGGTGCTGCGGGTGGCGCATGGCGTCGGGCGGGCCGGGCCGGGCGAGCCGACGGTGGGCAGCATCGCGGAAGAGCTGAACATCGACCCCTCGCGCGCCTCGCGGATCGCGGCGGCGTTGATCGAGAAGGGCTATGTGCGGCGGCTGGCGGCGCAGGAGGACGGGCGCAAGTCGGTGCTGGAGGTGACGCCGCAGGGCTGGGCGCTGCTGCACGGGTTCTTCCGGTTCAAGTGGCAGCGGCTGGTGCGGGTCTTCGAGGGCTGGACCGAGGAGGAAATCACCACCTTTTCCCGCCTGCTGACCCGCTATGCCGGGCAGATCGCCGGGCTGAGCGCCGAGGGAACATAGGGCGAACGCCCTTTCCCTTGGGCGGGGGCGCTGCTATGTTCGGGGACATGAACAGTTTCGACGATACCGACGCCTTCGACGGTGTGCCCCTGTCGCAGCGCGCCATGGCGGCGCGGCCCGCGCCCTATCTGGACGGGCTGAACGACGAACAGCGCGCGGCGGTGATGCAGCTGGACGGGCCGGTGCTGATGCTGGCGGGCGCGGGCACCGGCAAGACCCGGGCGCTGACGGCGCGGATCGTGCATCTGCTGGCGACGGGCAAGGCACGTCCGAACGAGATTCTCGCCGTCACCTTCACCAACAAGGCCGCGCGCGAGATGAAGAACCGCGTGGGCTCGATGCTGGGCGAAGCGGTCGAGGGGATGCCCTGGCTTGGCACCTTCCACGCCATCTGCGTCAAGCTGCTGCGCCGCCATGCCGAACTGGTCGGGCTCAAGTCCAATTTCACCATCCTCGACAGCGACGACCAGGTTCGCCTGCTGAAACAACTGGTTCTGGCCAACAACATAGACGAGAAACGCTGGCCTGCGCGGATGATCGCGTCGCTGATCGACGGCTGGAAGAACCGC
>JAGRMS010000224.1 GCA_020441135.1 Pseudooceanicola sp. | reverse complement strand
GGCCGCAACCCCAAGACCGGGGAAGAGGTGCCGATCCAGCCGCGCCGGGTGCTGACTTTCCGCCCCTCGCACCTGATGAAGGACCGTGTCGCCGCCGGCAACAAGAAGTAGGCGGCATGTCCAAGTCTCCCGATGCCTTCCGCACGATCAGCGAGGTGGCCGACTGGCTGGGCGTTCCGGCCCATGTGCTGCGCTTCTGGGAAAGCAAGTTCACGCAGGTGAAGCCGGTCAAGCGCGCCGGCGGGCGCCGCTATTACCGTCCCGCCGACATGCAGCTGCTGGGCGGCATCAAGTCGCTGCTGCACAACGACGGGATGACCATCAAGGGCGTGCAGAAAATGCTGCGCGAACAAGGCATTACAACGGTTTCTTCATACTCCCAGCCGCTTGACGCCGACCTGGGCGAGGCCCCGGCGGTCGAGGCGCGGGTGCTGCCGTTCAAGACGCGGTCAATGCCCGCCTCGTCCCCCGATCTGCCGGACGAGGACGATGGGGAAGAGGTCGCGCCGGCTGTCGAGCCGTCGCGTGCAGCCGGCCGCGACACGGATGCCGGGGCCAGGCCGGATGCCCGCGACGAGCGGGAGACCGATCCGGGGCCTTCGCCCGACCCTGTCGCGGCCAGATCGGCGGAGGCCGTTCCGGAACCGTCGCCGACGGCCGACGCGCAACCCCAGGCCGAGTCGCCTCGCCTGCCCTCTTTCCTGCACCGCAAGCTGGGCGAGGGCGACGCGAAACCCGACCGTCCGCGCGCCCGCGTCGTCGATGCGCCCGACCCGGCCCCCGAGGCCGAAATCGCGGCCAGACCCGGCGCATTGTCCGGCCTGGGGCGGCTGGACGGGCTGACGCAGGCGCAGCTGCGCGCGCTTGCGCCGGTCGCGCAAGGCTTGCGCGCCTGGCTGGACCGGACCACGGGCACCCGCGCCTCGTGAGGCGGAAAAGAGCGTGATTCCCTCTTGTTCCCGGCCTGAAAACCGGTATGTAACCCCCATCGTCGGGCTATGGCGCAGCCTGGTAGCGCGTCCGTCTGGGGGACGGAAGGTCGCAGGTTCAAGTCCTGCTAGCCCGACCAATTCACGCCGACGATGCCGCCGCGCCGCGCCCACCAAGGGGGAACGGGCGTGACAGGCGTATTTCCGAACCAGGCCATCGCGGGCATGATCGCATCGGGTGCGATCCATGCCGCGGCGGGCGTCGACCCGGCCCAGATCCAGCCCGCCAGCCTCGATTTACGCCTTGGCACCACCGCCTATCGCATCCGCGCGTCCTTCCTTGCCGGACAGGGCCGGACCGTCGAAAGCCGCCTGGCCGAGTTCGAGATGCACCGCATCGACCTGTCGCAGGGGGCGGTGCTGGAAAAGGGCTGCGTCTACCTTGTGCCGCTGATGGAATCGCTGGCCCTGCCCGCCGGCGTTCTGGCGGTGGCCAATGCCAAGAGTTCCACCGGGCGGCTCGACCTGCTGACCCGCACGATCACCGACGGCGGGACCGAGTTCGACCGTATCCCCGACGCCTACCACGGTCCGCTTTATGCCGAGATCTGCCCGCGCTCCTTCTCGGTGCTGGTGCGGCCGGGGATGCGGCTGAACCAGATCCGGTTCCGGCAGGGGCAGGCGACACTGTCCGACGACGACCTGCGCGCGCTGCACGCCCGGACGCCGCTGGTGGACGGGCCTGCGGTGATCCAGGACGGGCTGGGGTTCTCGGTCGACCTGGCGCTGGAGGGCGGGCTGGTCGGCTATCGCGCCAAGCCGCATACCGGGGTGATCGACCTGGCCCGCATCGGCCACTACGACCCGGCGGAATACTGGGAGGAAATCCGCACCGAAAGCCGCCAGATCATCCTCGACCCCGGCGCCTTCTACATCCTCGT
>JAGRMS010000223.1 GCA_020441135.1 Pseudooceanicola sp. | reverse complement strand
GGATCCTGGAACACCATCTGCACCGTCCGTTGGAAGCCGCGGTCACGGCTGCTGCCCAGCGGCTTGCCCCGGTGCAGCAGTGTGCCCTCGTGGCGGGCCATGCCTGCGATGGCCCGCAGGATGGTGGACTTGCCAGAACCGGATTCGCCGACCAGGCCCAGGCTTTCACCCGTGCGCAGGGCGAACGATACGCCGTCGACGGCGAGATGATCGTCGTAGCGAACCGAGAGGTCGCGCAGTTCGATCACCGGGTCGTCCTGGCGCATGTGGATCACGGTGTCACCCATTCGGCCTGCCGCTCCAGCACCTTGAGGCGTTGTCCGGGCGCGTGATCGAGCGTCGGCAGGCACTCCATCAGGCCGCGCGTGTAAGGATGTTGCGCCTTGTCCAGTTCGTCGGCGCGCAGGGTCTCGACCACGCGGCCGGCATACATCACCACCACCCGGTCGCAGAATTGCGACACCAGCCGCAGGTCATGGCTGATGAAGACAAGGCCCATCCCGCGCTGGTCCACCAGCCGGTCGAGCAGGCGGAGCACCTCCAGTTGCACCGTCACGTCCAGCGCCGATGTCGGCTCGTCCGCGATCAGAAGGTCGGGCTCGGCCACCACCATCATCGCCATCATCACCCGCTGCGCCATCCCGCCCGAGAGTTCGTGGGGATAGGCGCGCATGACCCGTTCGGGGTCGTCGATCTGGACGGTGGCCAGCGTTTCGAGGGACTTCTTGCGCGCCTCGCGTTTCGAGCGGATGCCTCCGGCCAGCCCGGACTCGACCAGCTGTTTGCCGACGCTCAGCACCGGGTTCAGGCAGTATTTCGGATCCTGCATCACCAGCCCGATCCGCCGTCCCCGGATCTGGCGCAGCTGGCGTGGCGGCATGGTCAGCAGATCCTGCCCGTCGAAGGCCAGCCGGTCCGCGGTGACCGTCGCATGGCCCGGGACCAGCCCCAGGATCGCTTTGCCGGTCAGCGATTTGCCCGACCCGCTTTCGCCCACGATCCCCACCTTCTCGCGTCCCATCGTCAGCGAGACGCCGCGCAGCGCCTCGTGCATCCCGGCCCTTGTGCGGAAGGTCACGCGCAGTTTTTCGATGTCGATCAGCGCCACGCTCAGCTCTCCTGCCGCGGGTCGAGGATGTCGCGCAGCCCGTCGCCCAGCAGGTTGAACCCCATGCAGACGAAAAAGATGGCGAGACCCGGAAAGGTGGCGACCCACCAGGCGCTGAGCATGTATTCCTTGCCGCTCGACAGCATCACGCCCCATTCCGCCGCCGGGGGCTGCGCGCCGAGGCCGAGAAAGCCGAGTCCCGCCGCGATCAGGATCACCCCCGCCATGTCCAGCGTGAGGCGCACGAAGAGCGAGGGCAGGCAGAGCGGGATCACATGCAAGAGGATGATGCGCAGGCGGCTTGCCCCCATCAGCTCGATGGCGGCGATGTAGTCGCTCTTGCGGATGGTCAGCGCCTCGGCCCGGGCGATGCGCACATAGGGCGGCCAGCCGGTCAGTGCGATGGCGATGATCGCGTTGTTCAGGCCGGGGCCGAAGGCGGTGACGAAGGCCAGTGCGAGGATCAGCCGGGGGAAGGCCAGCGCGATATCGGTCACGCGCATGAACAGCGTGTCGATCCAGCCGCCAAGATAGCCCGAGCTTGCGCCCACCAGCAGGCCAATCGGGGCAGCGATGACGGCCACCAGCAGCACGATGTAAAGCGTGTAGCGCGTGCCGTAGACGATCCGGCTCAGCACGTCCCGCCCGAACTCGTCCGTCCCCAGCCAATGCGCCGCCGAGGGCGGGCGCAGCTGGTTCGCCAGCTCCTGCGCGTAGGGTCCATAGGGCGCCAGAACCGGCGCAAGCATCGCCACCAGAACCAGCACCGCGATGATCGCCAGCCCCGCCATCGCCGCCGGGCTGGCCTTGAGCAGCTCGAACGCGCGCCACATCTGCGCCAGCCGCGCCTCGCCAGAGGTGACTGGCTGCCCGGTGCGGACGCGGGCGAAGAGAGAAAGATCGCTCATGCCCGCGTCCTCGGGTCGAGGATGCGGTACAGGATGTCCGACCCGAGGTTCAGGAACACGAAGATCGCCCCGATCACCAACGTCCCGCCCAGCACCGCGTTCATGTCGGCGTTGAACATTGCCTTGGTCATGTATTGCCCGAGGCCCGGCCAGGCGAAGACGGTTTCGGTCAGCACCGCGCCCTCCAGCAGCAGCCCGAAGGTCAGCGCCACGGTCGTCACCAGTTGCACAGCGCAGTTGGGCAGCACATGCCCGAAGATCACCTGGCGCTCGCTGAGGCCCTTCACCCGGGCGACCGAGACATACTCCTGCTTCAGCTGATCCAGCATGAAGCTGCGCGTCATCCGCCCGATATAGGCCGAGGCACCGTAGCCGAGGCTGATTGCCGGCAGGGCGATATGGCTGATTGCATCGCGGAACACGTCCCACTGGCCCGCCAGCGCGGCATCCACCAGCAACAGGCCGGTGCGCACCGGCACCAGCCCTTCGTAGAAAATCGACAGCCGCCCCGGCCCCCCGGCCCAGCCAAGCGCCGCGTAGAACACGACCAGCAGGATCAGCCCCTTCCAGAACACCGGCGCCGAATAACCGATCAGCAGCACCACCCGCACCGCCCCGTCGACGAAGGTGCCGCGCTTGACCGCCGCGAGTATCCCCGCCGGAATCCCGATCAACGCCCCGATCACCACCCCGCAGAAGGCCAGCTCCAGCGTCGCCGGGAACACCCGGGCGATATCCGCTGTCACCGGCTGGTTGGTGAAGAAGGACCGCCCGAATTCCAGCCGCAGCACCGACCCGACATAGTCGAGGAACTGCACCAGCACCGGCTGGTCCAGCCCCATCTCCTTGTAGACCTTGTCGTATAACTCCTGGCTCACGTCCGGCCCCACCGCCGCCGTCACCGGGTCAAGCGGCATCACCCGCCCGATCACGAAGGTGACGAGGATCAGCCCGAAGAAGGTGGCGAAGACGATCGCCACCTGTCTCAGGATCAGCCAGCCGAGCCGGGCGTTCACGCCTTACTCCTTGGTCACGGCGGCAAAGCTCACGTCCGCCCCGCGTGAGCCGTAGAGATAGCCATCGACATTCTCGGCCAGCCCCAGCGCCTGCGTGGTCTGGAACATGTGGATGAACGGCCCCTGTTCCCACTGTTCGCGTTGCAGCTCTTCATACATCGCCTTGCGCTTTTCCAGGTCCAGTTCCTTCGAGGCCGCCAATGTCTTCACCGACATCTCTTCCGGGTACCAGCCCAGCCGCCAGGTCAGCTCGGACGGCCAGGGCTTGGTCTTGTCCGCGCCCGGCACCGCGCCTGGGTTGTAGGCGAACTTGCTGGTGGTCGCGTGGGGGTCGGCATAACCGCCGGAATAGGACAGTTGCAGCGCCTCCAGCTTCTGCTCGCGGTAAAGCGGAATGGTCTGGGACACCGGCGCGTTGACCACGTTCACCGTGATCCCGGCCTCGGCCGCCGTGGCCTGGAAGCTGGTCGCCAGGTCCATCTCGGGCTTGCGGTTGTAGGCGGTGAAAGCGAACTCGAACCCGTCGGGATAGCCCGCCTCGGCCAGCAGTTCCTTCGCTTTGGCCACATCGAGGTGGAACGGCGTTTCTTCCAGCGCGCCAAGCCAGCCCGAGGGGATGAAGGTTTGATGGACAGTGCCGATGTCCTTCATGATGGTGTCGGCCAGCCCCTGGTAATCGATCAGGTAACGCATTGCCTGGATCACCTTCGGATTGTCGAAGGGCTTGTTCAGCACGTTGAAGCCGAAATAGAGGATCTTCCGCGACGGGAAATACTCCACCTTCACGTTGTCCAGCTTGTCGAGGTCGGCGGCATCGTTCGAGGTCAGGTTGAAGGCCACGTCCGCGTCGCCCTTTTCCAGCAGCAGCCGCTGCGTTCCGGCCTCGGGCACATGGCGGAAGATGACCCGCGCCATCGACGGCTTGAACTGCCAGTAGTCGTCGAAGCGGCTCAGCATCACCATTTCCTGCGGGCGGTAGGTCTGGATCATGAACGGACCCGACCCCGCCGACATGCCGCCGCTGGCGCGGTCGGAGAGCCAGGCGGATCCGAAATCGCCGTCCTTCTCGTTTTCCATCAACAGCTTGCTGTCGACGATGGAAAAGGACGCCGAGGACATCATCGTGATGACCAGCGAGGGCGCGAGCTTTTCGGGCAGGGTCATGACAAAGGTCATTTCATCCGGCGCCGTCAGGTTGGCGTCGATGTTCTCGGGCGTATAGCCCAGCTGGCGCATCGAGGACGACGGTTCACGCCCCAGGAGCAGCAGGCGGCGCAGCGAAAAGACCGCATCCGCCGCCGTCACCGGGTTGCCGCTGTGGAACTTGACCCCCTCGCGCATCCTGAAGGTGATGGTCGATCCGTCTTCGCTGACCTCATAGCTCTCGGCCAGCATCGGGATCAGCTTTTCGGCGGACCGCCGGTCGAAGCCGACGAGACGGTCATAGATGTCCTGGTTGATCTCCTGCACGTCGAGGATCTGCGACACCGCCGGATCCCAGTCGGAAATCGAGGAAATCTCGCGCACGATGACCAGCGTGTCCGCCGGGGTCGCGGCCTGAAGCGGTGTCGTCAGGCCCAGCAAGGCGACCGCGCAGGTGGTGGCGAAAAAGCGTTTCATTTCAGTCTCCCTTTTGTGGTCCGGCTTCAGCCGGTTATCTCGGCGTCCAGCGGCCAGATCGGACGCGGGACGTTCTTCCAGTCGAAACGGAACGGGTCTGGGCTGCTGATGCCGCCGCTGTCCACGTCGAGGCAGAGGCTGGCGATGGGCTGGAACGCGGCGCGGTAGCCCTGCATCGACTTGATGACCAGCACGTCCTTTTCCAGCGGCTCCACCCCGAAGATGCGCAGCTGTTCGAGGTCGAACATGCCCTTCTGGTTGGCGATCACCATCACCTCGACCCCGTCCTTGCGGATCAGCGCCGAGGGGCCGAAGGTGCCGGTGGTTCCGGTGCCATAGGCGCCCTTGAAGACGAACCTGCCGTCCGAGACCTTGACGACTGTCCAGTCTGCCTCGATCGGTCCGCCGCCATGATCCGGATCCCAGCGTCCCCCCAGCGCAAGGTGGATCGTCGCGCCTTCGCCCGCTGCCACCGCAGCCTTGGCCGCGACGGGATCGCACATCGGCGCCAGCACGGCATTCGTCGCACCCTCGTCCAGCAGCATCCTGAGCAGCGCCGTGCCGTCGCCATAGGCGCCGCCCGCCGGGCTGTCGCCATAGTCGCCCAGCACCAGCGGCCTGTCTCCGGGCTTGTGCGCGCGCAGCGCCGCCCGCGCCTCTTCCAGCGAGACGATCCGCTCGGATGTCTCGCCGCGCCGACGCCAGCATTCGTCCATCATCGCCTCGGCGGCCTCCTGCAATCGCGCGGCGGGCGCGAAGCCCGTCACCGCCGCCGAAGGCCCGATCACCGGGCTGTCGGTCTTGGAGAAGCCTGCGTTGATCGAGACGGCGAGGATGTCCGGATCGGCCTCGAAACCCTCGGCCAGTCTGATGGCATCCAGGAACGGCCCGTAGTCATGATACGTCCGCGCCCCGTCGAAGCCTTGCAGCATCGAGCGACGCGCCAGCACGCAGGTGGGCATCTGGCCGCGCCGGAAGGTCTCGGCCAGCATGCGCGCCGTGCGCTCGCCGGTCTTTCGCTGGTCCACATGGGGGCTGGTGCGGAAGGCGAACATGCCCTGCACCTCTTCCGCCATCGCGCGGCTGATGTTGCAATGCGGGTCGAGCGACACGAAAACCGGCACCTCCGGCCCGACGACCGCGCGCACCCGCCGCACGATTTCCAGCTCGGAATCCGGGTAGCTTTCGACGATCATCGCGCCGTGCAGCGACAAGAGCACCCCGTCCAGCGGCAGCGCTGCTTTCGTCATCGCCACCAGCTTGTCGCAGAGCGTCTCGAACGCCGCATCCGCCACCGGCCCGCTGGGGGGCGCGAAGGTAGCCAGCGCCGGCACAATCTCCCAGCCCTCTTCGCGGCCCACGTCCACGAAGCCCGTCGGCTCCTGGTTCACGTCCTGGAAGTAGTCCAGCATCGCCTGGCCTTCCCGGTAATTCTGCCCGGTAAAGGCGTCGAGCTGCGTCAGGTTCCGGTTGAACCCGTTTCCCTCATGCTTGAACTGCGCGATCAGAACCCGTTTCATTGTCCCAAATCCTCAATAAACCACATCCGCCGCGCGCCCCGCCGCGCCGCCGCCGCGCACCCTGTCCAGCGACGTCGCGAGGTTCGAGATGAACGCCTCGCGTGCCGGGGCATGGAACAGCGACATCATCGCGTGGATGCCCGGTGGCCGCCGCGTCTGGCCAACCAGCCAGCCATGCGTGCCAAGCTCCTTCGCCACCGCGAACATGTCCTCCGTCTCGGAGGTGAAGGCGATGATCGACAGATCGGGGCGCGCGATCATCCGGAAGCCCAGCGCCTCGACATCCGCAACGTAGAGATCCACCATCTCCGCCAGCCGCCGCGCCGCGTCGCGGTATCCGGCTGTCCCGAGATGGTTCAGCACCGCCCAGGCCGCCGCCACCGCGCCGCCGGGGCGGGTGCCGACCAGGGTCGAGGTTTCGAACCGGCCGGAGGGCCAGGCATCTGCCACAAAGGTCGCGCGCGCCATGTCCGCGGCGTCGCGGAAGAACACGGTCGAGGCGGGCTTGGGGCAGAAGCCGAACTTGTGCAGATCGGCAGAGATCGAACGGACACCAGCATACCGGAAGTCGAAATGCGGCGTCGCGCGCCCGTTCATGGTAAAGAAGGGGGCCATCCAGCCACCGACACAGGCATCGACGTGCAGCCAGGTACCGGTCGTTTGGGCGAGGTCGCTCAGGATGTCGATGGGGTCGATCACGCCGTAGGGAAAACAGGGGGCCGAACCGACAAGGGCGATGGTGTTGTCATCGATGAGCGGTCGCAGGGTTTCGGGATCCGCCCGGCCATCGTCGCTGACCGCTCCGCGACGGATTTCATAACCGAGCAGGTCGGACGCCTTGTCAAAGGCCGGGTGCGCCGTGTCCGGCATGACGATATTCATCGGCGATCCGGGGCCGCGCCCGGGCCTTGCCGCGCGCCAGGCGTCACGGGCTGTCTTCATCGCCACCAGGATGCTTTCGCTGCCGCCGGATGTAAAAACGCCATCCGCCCCCTCCGGCGCCGAGAACAGCGACAGGCCGTAATCCAGCACCTCGCGTTCCATCGACTGGATGCTGTGAAAGGCGCGTTTGCGGCCCAGCGCGTTCTCCGAGAAATACTCGAAAAACGCCTTCCGTCCGACTTCGTAGGTCTCGGCGTCGTTGTGGAAGACGTAGAGCGGCGCGCGCCCGTTCTTCCAGTCGATGTCATCCGCCTTGCGGGCCCGCATGTCGGCCTGCAAGTCGGCCCAGTCCCGCCCGCCTGCGGGGAATGCCGCGCGCCCGCTCATTGATCGAGCTCCGCCAGGATAGCCCGCGATCCGTCGCGCAGGTCGCTGGCGACTTCCTCGGCGACGGCGTCAGCATCGCGCGCCTGCAGGGCATCCAGGATGCGCCTGTGATGGTCGAATCCGACCAGCGTTTTCCGATAAGAACCCGACAGGCGAGTTCGCGTCGGCCCGGCCCGCAAGAGCAGCGAATTGATCATCGATACCAGCAGCGGCTGGGCCGACATCTCGTAGATGGCGAGATGGAACGCCGTGTCGATCTGGAGCGCCGCTGCGAATTTGTCCTGCGCAATCGCCCGGCCCAGGCTTTCGTTCTGCTGGCGCAGGAGGGCAACGGCATCATCCGTGATCCGCGCGGCGGCCAGACCGGCGGCCGTCGGTTCCAACGCCATCCGGATGTGAACAATCTCCTGATAGCGGTCGCGGTTCAGCCGGACCGTGCGGAAACCCGGTCCGTCGGCGCTGGTCAGCGCGCCTTCGTTTGCAAGCCGCGTCAGCGCCTCGCGGACCGGCGTCACGCTGACCGCCAGTTCCTGCGCCAGCGCGCGGACCGAAAGCCGTGCATCCGGTTCCCACGCGCCCATGAGCAACCCCCGCGAAACGATCGCATAGACCTGATCGCCCAGTGTCGTGCCCCTCTTGACCGTCTCTTCGGCCAGCGGATCCGCTTGATCGGGCGGCGCAGGATAGACGTCGTTTTCGCTCTGCATGACGGGCATTTCGTTCCTTTCGGGCCTTGCTTGCCGGAAGCGTGACAGCAAGTTCCGAGTCGGTTCAAGGCAAGGAAATACGATATGCGATGCGTGATATTTTTTAGTGATCTTTGTAAGATAATGAAAAATCACGGGAAACTATGTAATCTTCGCTGTTATCTTGGTTATCTGGTTCTATTGATTCCTAGAATTGGATCCTCTTGGCTGCGGCTTAGTGTTCGGTCATGGCCTCATCCACTGCACGACCCGGGGCCTGCGTCACCGCGTGTCCCGTTCCCCTCTGCAACGGTCCAGGCGGATGGTTCCGGACACCCGCGAAACCACCGTCCAAAGGGAATGGACCGCGGCCGCGAACGGCTCGATCCTGGCCTGAACAGGCAGAGGCGGTATTGATGTGGCTGCGGCGTCCTGCATTGGGGGGCGCGCTGCATGGTCGATGATGCGCGCTGTCAATCGTAGCACCAGGGATGCCGGGAAGACCGGCCTTTGCGCGCCGGTCGGGTGACGCGCAAAGCGGTCAGCGAATGGGGGCCGGGCCTGCGATTCTCCGCGCTGTTACCCGTCTCCGAAGCCGCGCAACGCGCTCACATCCAGCGAGCCGTATTTCCGGTGCAGTCCATGTGGCTTTGTAGGGTGGATGTATCGAATGCCGCAGCACGGGCGCGGCCTGGCAACCTTCGCTGCTACATCGACCTGGTTGATCTAGTGGCGGACCGAGGAGGATTCGAACCCCCGACCCCTTGATTCGTAGTCAAGTACTCTATCCAGCTGAGCTATCGGTCCACTGAGGGGTGCATGTAGAGAAGGCGTCCGGGCAATGCAAGAGCGGTTTCGCATTTAAATCGTGACACCGCCGCGGGGCAGGGTGATGCGGAAACGGGTGCCGGAACCGTCGGACTTTTCCAGCCCCAACGAGCCGCCGTGGCCGCGCACCAGTTCGGCGGCGATGGCGAGGCCGAGGCCCGAGCCACCCTTGCGGGCGCCGCCCTGAAAGGCCTTGAACAGGTGTTCGCGCGCCTTGGGCGGCAAGCCGGGGCCGGTGTCGGACACGGTGATGGTCCAGGCGGTCTCGTCCTCGTGCGCCGAGACCGTCACGGCGCCGGGGCAACCCGTCGCGGCGATGGCCTGACCGGCGTTGCGCACCAGGTTCAGGATGGCGCGGAACAGCTGTTCGGGGTCGCCCCGCAGGGTCAGGCCCGAGGGCACTTCGCTGGCGAGCGTGACGCTGCCCTCGGGATAGGCCAGGCTTTCGCTGTCCAGCACGTCCTGCACCAGCGAGGCCAGCCGCACCAGGGTCAGCGTCGGCGACGGTTCCTCGGCGCGCCCGAAGGCCAGTGTGCTTTCGCATAGCGACACCGCCCGCGTGATCGAGTTGACGAGCTTCGGCGCCATCCGGCGCACCAGCGGATCCTCGCTCGTCTCGATCCGGTCGGTGAACAGCTGGGCCGAGGCGAGAATATTGCGCAGATCGTGGCTGACCCGGGCGACGGCGCCACCAAGCTGCGCCAGCCGCTCCTTCTGCTTCAAGGCATGGATCAGTTCGGTCTGCAACGACGACAACGCCTCTTCCGCCTCGCGCAATTCGCGCAGCACCGCGTGGGGCTGGATGATGCCGCGCGCGTCCTCGGGCGCGGCGGCATAGCGTTTCATGTTGCCGACCACGCCCTTGATCGGCGTGACGAGGAAGGTCTGGACGGCGACGAACAGCAGGATCGCGGTAAAGACCGAGATCACCGCCGACAGGACCAGGATGCGCAGGCCGTAATCCAGCATCGCCATGCGCAGCGGCTTGGTCTCCATCGTGATCTCGATCAGCAGGCCGGCATCGCGGACCGGGGCGCCGATGACGCGGATCACCCGGTTGTCGGGCGCGAAGAGCTGCACCAGCGCATCCCGGATCAAGGTCAGCGGCCCGGCGGCGCGCAGGTCGTAGGTCTCGGCGACCGGGCTGGGGATGGGCGAGGACAGCATCAGCTGGCGCACCTCGTCCCGGCGCAGGACCACGTTGAAGACCTCGGCGTTCTCGAGCAGTTCCTGCTCCAGCTCCATTTCCAGCATGTCGTCGGCCAGCAGCGCCAACGAGGCGATCTGGGCACGTTCCAGGTGGTCGCGCAGGTAATCCTCGCGGAATCGAGCGATCGAGGGCACGAAGATCAACACCTCGGCCAACATCACGAAGACCGTGGTGAGAACCAGAAAGCGACCTGACAGCGTGTTCAGCATGGGCCCTGTCTCTGGGTCAGGGCAGCCACCTCTGGACCAGCCCGACCGTTTTGCTCACCAGAGCGTTATCAAACAGTCGGGGCGAGAAATAGGCCCCCGCCGCCCGTTTGTTGATTTCCGCCAACGTGGGGTAGGGGGCGACCATGCCGGCCACCGCGCTCAGCTTCAGGCGCTGGGCGATGACCAGCGACCAGAGCGCGATGGCCTCGCCCGCCTGCGGTCCGACGATCGAGACGCCAACGGGGCGGCCGCGGACCACCATGACCTTGATCAGCCCCGTGCTGCGCCTTTCGGCAATGGCGCGGTCGTTGTGGGCGTAGTCGAAGCGGGCGACTTCGAGGTTCTTCCCGTGTCGTTCGCGGGCCTCGGTCTCGGTCAGGCCGATCTGGGCGAGTTCGGGGTCGGTATAGGTGGCGCGGGGGATATGGGCGGTGGTGGCCTTGGAGGGCAGGCCGAAAAGGATCGAGCGGATCACCACCCCGGCGTGATAGCCGGCGAGATGAGTGAACATCATGCCCCCGGCGGCGTCGCCGATGGCGTAGACGTGCCGGTTGGTCGTGCGCAGCCCGGCGTCGGTGCGGATGCCGGTGCTGGTCGTTTCGATCCCGGCGGCGTTTAGGTTCAGGGTGTCGGTGACGGCCTTGCGCCCGACCGCCATCAGCAGGTGAGAGCCGTCGCAGGTCTGCCCGTCCGCCAGCGTCAGGCGGATGCCGTTCGGGGTGGGTTCCGCCTGTTTCACGCTGGCGCCTTCGAGGATGCGCACGCCCTCGGCGCGCAAGGTCTCCAGCACGATCCCCGCCAGTTCCGGATCCTCGCGGCCCAGCGCCTTTGCGCCTTCGATGACCGTCACCTTGCAGCCGAGACGCGCATGGGCCTGCGCCATCTCCACCCCGATGGGGCCGCCGCCGACGATCAGCAGGTGGGCGGGCTTGTCGCGCAGGTCGAACAGGGTTTCGTTGGTCAGGTAGGGCACCGTCTCCAGCCCCGGGATCGGCGGCACGAGGGGGCGCGAGCCGGTGGCGATGACGATGCGGCGCGCGGTGATGCGGTGGCCGCCCGCCTCGACCTCGGTGGGCGAGGTGAAGCGGCCAAAGGCGCGGATCACCCGGACGCCGAGACCTTCGAAGCGTTCCTGGCTGTCCACCGGGGCGATGTCGGCGATCACCCCGGCGACATGTTCCATCACCGTGGCGTAGTCGACCTGCGGGGTGACGGGGGCGACGCCGAAGGGCGCGGAGGACGCCTGTCCATGCGCCGCCTTCGCCGCCGCCAGCAGCGCCTTGGACGGGACGCACCCGAAGTTCAGGCAGTCGCCGCCCATGTGTCCGCCTTCCAGCAGCACGACCCGCGCGCCCATCTGCACCGCGCCCGCCGCCACCGACAGCCCGCCCGAGCCTGCGCCGATCACAAGGACGTCCGTCTTGATATGGTCCATCAGGGCTCTCGCTTCAGGGCACGAAGGATGATCGGCAAGGCCGCCAGCGCGCAAAGGCCCAGGATCGGGCCGATCACCTGCGGTTCGCGGATCAGCGACAGGTCGGGCGACTCGCCCCGGTCGAAGACCGCGCCAAGGCCCGAACCGATCCAGGTAAAGACCAGCGCGCCGGGGACGATGCCGATCGCGGTGGTCCAGACGAAGGTGCGGAAACGAACGCCGACCAGGGCGGGCAGCAGGTTGGCGACGAAGAAGGGCACCGCGGGGACAAGGCGCAGCAGCAGCAGCACCGGCACCTCGTTCCCGCGCAGGCGCTCGCGCAGGCGCGCAATGCGCCCTTCCGAGGCGTCGAGCCGCGCCGCCAGCGCCTCGCCCAGCCCCCAGCGCGCGGCGAGGAACAGCGCCGCCGCGCCGGTGGTGGCGGCGGCAACGTTCAGCAGGGTGCCCGCCGCAAGCCCGAACAGGAACCCGCCCGTGACCGAGGCGACGGCGGCGCCGGGCAGCGACAGCGCGACGATCACCACATAGACGGCGAAGAAGGCGGCAGCGGTCAGGACGGGATTCGCCGCGCGGAAGGCCAGCAGCGTTTCGCGGTGAGCGCGCAGGGTGTCGAAGCTGAGCGTATCGCGCAGCAGGAAGAACCCGGCCCCGGCGCAAAGCACGATGGCCAGCGGAACCAGCCAGCGCTGGGCGCCCTTGCCGGCGCCGACCTTTGCAACCATTTCATGCACTCCATTCGTCATCGGAAGGAATAAGCCACCCGCGCGGCGGGAAGGATACCCCTCACGCGGCCTTGATCGCGCCCGCGCGCTTCGTGATGCGAATTTCTTCGGCCAGGGCGCAAGAAATCCGCCCCCGAGGGTTTGACTTGATGGGAAAGCCGCAGTAGAGACCGGGCCTCGATTACACCGGTCCACGCGATTCCGCACTCTGGCCCGACCCGAAAACTGGAGAAGCGCGATGAAACGCACCTATCAACCGTCGAACCTGGTCCGCAAGCGCCGCCACGGCTTCCGTGCCCGCATGGCAACCAAGGGCGGCCGCAAGGTTCTGAACGCCCGCCGCGCGCGCGGCCGCAAGTCGCTCTGCGCATAACCGACCGTTCTGCCTTTCTGATGCCGCCGGAAGCCTGGCTTTCGGCGGTTTTGGTGTTTGCATGACCCCGGTTATCCTCGCGCGCCGTGCCGATTTCCTGGCCGCCGCCCGCGCCCGCCGTCAGTCGGCCCCGGCCTTCACGCTTCAGGCGCGCCGCAGGGCGCCGGAAGAGGCGACGGGCATCCGCGTCGGGTTCACCTGTTCGAAGAAGGTCGGCAACGCCGTCGCCCGCAACCNNCCGCGCCAAGCGCCGCCTGCGCGAGATTGCGCGGCTGGTCCTGCCCGGGGCCGGGCGCGACGGCTGGGACTACGTGCTGATCGGACGCCAGGGCAGCACCGCGACCCGCGATTTCGAGGCGCTCCAGGACGACCTGCGCCGCGCGCTGGCGGCCCTGCACGGCGCGGCATGAGCCCGCTGGCGCATCTCCTTGCCCTGCCAGTCCGCGCCTATCGCCTGCTGTTCAGCCCCTGGGTTGGTCACAACTGCCGCTACCAGCCCACTTGCTCGGCCTACGCGCTGGAGGCATTGCAGCGTCACGGCGGGCTGAAGGGCGGCTGGCTTGCCCTGCGGCGGATCGCGCGCTGCCATCCCTGGGGCGGGTCGGGGTACGACCCCGTGCCGCGTGATAACGCGCAAGGCGGAGCCGATTCGCCACGCTAGGGGCATGAGCCGCGCGCACCTGCCGGTGAGAGCTTTCCGTCCGCACCGCAAGGCGCTAGGGATGGCTTCCGCGCCCCGAGGCGCCGAACCGGAGTCGCCATGCAACCGATCCGCCTGATCGCAGGCTTTCTGACCGTCGGACTCTGGACGATGGCCAGCCGCGTGCTTGGCTTCGTGCGCGACGCGATGATCCTCGCCTATCTTGGCACCGGCCCGGTCTACGAGGCCTATGTGGTCGCCTTCCGCCTGCCGAACATGTTCCGCCGCTTCTTTGCCGAGGGCGCCTTCAACGTCGCCTTCGTGCCGATGTTCGCCAAGCGGCTCGAAGCAGGCGAGAACCCGCGCCGTTTCGCCGAGGACGCAATGAGCGGGCTGGCAGGCGTGCTGATCGTGCTGACCCTGCTGGCACAGGCCTTCATGCCCTGGCTGATCTATGCCCTTGCCAGCGGCTTTGCCGGGCAGGAGGAATTCGCCCTGTCGGTCGAGTTCGGGCGCATCGCCTTCCCCTATATCCTCTTTGTCTCGCTTGCCGCGCTGCTGTCGGGCGTGCTGAACGCAACCGGGCGCTTTGCCGCCGCTGCCGCCGCGCCGGTGCTGCTGAACGTCGTGCTGGTTGCCGCGATGGTGATCGGCGCGCTGGTCGGGGGCGATATTGCGCCCTGGCTGATCTGGTCGATCCCGGTGGCAGGGCTGGCGCAGCTGGTGTTGCTCTGGGTCGCCGCGCGCAACGCCGGGTTCGGCCTGATCCCGCGCCGCCCGCGCCTGACGCCCGAGCTGCGCGCGCTGCTGAAGATCGCTGTCCCGGCCATGCTGGCGGGCGGGGTGGTGCAGGTCAACCTGCTGGTCGGGCAGCAGGTGGCCTCGTATTTCGACAAGGCGGTCGGCTGGCTTTACGCCGCCGACCGGCTCTACCAGTTGCCGCTTGGCGTGGTCGGCATCGCCGTGGGCGTGGTGCTGCTGCCCGACCTCAGCCGCCGCCTGGCCTCGGGCGACACGGCGGGCGGGCGCGATGCGCTCAGCCGCGCGGGCGAAGTGTCGATGGCGCTGACCATCCCCTCGGCGGTGGCGCTGGTGGCGATCCCGCTGCCGCTGGTCTCGGTGCTGTTC
>JAGRMS010000222.1 GCA_020441135.1 Pseudooceanicola sp. | reverse complement strand
GCGGCCTTTGCCTATACCACGCTGGTGCCCGGGCTGGCGGCGACATGGGTCTGGTTCGCGCTGGTGGGGCGGATCGGGCCGGTGCGCGCCTCGACCTATCATTTCCTCAACCCGTTTTTCGGGGTGAGCGTCGCCGCGCTGTTGCTTGGCGAGCGCCTGGGGGCGCTCGACGTTGTTGGGGTCGCGATCGTGACGCTCGGCATCCTTGCCGTGCAGATCTCGCGTCAGAAGCCGGTTTAGGCTCTGTTTCTCAGGCGACGGCCATCGAGCCCGCTTCCATCTCGGCCACCCAGGCATAGGAGGGCCGGGCGGCGACGCGGTCGATCCAGGCTTTGACCCTGGCATCCGCCGGCGCGCCGTCGGGGAACCACATATAGGGCGACTGGACGATGAGATCGGCAGCGCTGAGGCTGTCGCCGAGCAGGTAGGACCGGCCGTCGGCGAAGGCATCGGTCAGACGTTGCTCCACCTCGGCCACACCCCGGAAGGACGCGCGGAACACCGGGTGATCGCCGACGCCCGCGACCTGGGCGTTGTAGACCGGCTCCATCACGCCCGCGTAATAGGCGAGCCAGGCGAGGTAGGGCCCGCGCTGGGGGTCGCCAACCACCGGGCCGAGGCCCGCTTCGGGGAACATGTCGGTGAGATAGAGGGCGATGGCGATGGTCTCGATGATGAGCGTGTCGCCGTCGCGAAGCGCCGGCACCTTGCGGTCGGGATGGGGATTGGTCGCGTCGGGCGTGCCGGACCCGTCGATGCGCGGGATCTCGACATGGTGGAGCGTGATCCGGTCGCGGATGTCCATTTCATGGACGAGGGCGAGGATGCGCGAGGCGCGGGAGCGGGGGGCGTGGTAGAGCGTGAGCATTGTGCTGTCCTTTCGGGTTAACGCTGTTGACGAGAGCATATTGCGACGCCCATCCTGTCAAAAACCGTCAGGAGCTGACATGGCCCGGGCCGATCGTCTTTTTCGCCTGCTCGATGCGCTGCGCCGCCTGCCCGCGCCGGTCACCGCCGCGCGGCTGGCGGCGGAAACGGACGTGTCGGAGCGCACGTTGTACCGCGACATCGCCGCGCTTCGGGCTGCGGGCGCGCTGATCGATGGCGAGGCCGGGTTCGGATACACGCTGACGGAAGACCCGAGCCTGCCGCCGCAGATGTTCGACCGGATCGAGCTGGAAGCGCTGGTGCTGGCGCTCGGCTGGATGCAGTGGCAGGGCGATGCGGAGCTGGCCGAGGCCGCCGAACGCGCGCTGGTCAAGGTGACCGCGACCCTGCCGCCGCGCAAGGCCGAGGAGGCGCGGCACGCGGCGCTCTTGTCCTGGGCCTATGAGCCGGCGGCGGAGGTGCCGGTGCATATGAAACCGCTGCGCGAGGCCGCCTGGGAGGAGCGGGCGGTGGAGATTGCCTACACCGACCGGGAGGGGGCGGCGACGCGGCGGCGGATCTGGCCGCTGGGGATCGTGTACACCGACTATTCGCCCTGGCTGCTCGCCTGGTGTTGCCTGCGGCAGGACTTTCGCCGGTTCATGGTGTCGCGGATCGCGGAGGTTGTGCCGACGTCGGAGAGTTTCCGTCCGCGGCGGGCGCCCCTGTTGCGTGACATGCTGGCGCGGTTGCAGGGCGAGGAGCGGTATTGAAACATTGCCTGACGGCGAGTTGACCGCGTTCACGGGCTTGTAGGATGACAGCGGGGGCGCGGGCGCGGCATGGCTGGGGCATGGAGATTGTACTTGCCTATGCCGCCGGGCTGCTCACGCTGATCAACCCCTGCGTTCTGCCGGTGATCCCGATCGTGCTGGCGACGGCGCTGCAGACCTCGCGGCTGGGACCGGTGGCGTTGGTGGCGGGGATGAGCCTGTCGTTCGTGACCTTCGGGCTGCTGGTGACCTCGGTGGGCTATTCCGTCGGGCTGACCGAGGAGGTGCTGGCGCGGGCGGGGGCGGTGCTGATGATCGGCTTTGGCCTGGTGCTGGTGGTGCCGCGGATGGGTGCCGCCTTTGCCGCCGCCACAGCGGGGGTTGCGGCGCGGGCGGACGGGGCGCTGATGGAGGCGGACACCGCAGGGCTGCGCGGTCAGTTCCTGGGCGGCTTGTTGCTGGGCGCGGTCTGGAGCCCCTGCATCGGGCCCACTTTGGGCGGCGCGATTGCGCTTGCCGCGCAAGGCGAGAGCCTGGTGCGGGCCGGGGCGATCATGACCGCATTCGCGCTCGGGGTTTCGACCCTGATGCTGGGGTTTGCCTATGGTCTGCGCGCCTCGAAGCTGCGCGCGCTGTCGGAACACGCCAAGCCGCTCATGGGCTGGGCCTTTCTGCTCGTGGGCCTCGCGATCCTGTTCCGCCTGCACCATGCCGCCGATGCCTGGCTGCTCAGCCACATGCCC
>JAGRMS010000221.1:6836-7773 GCA_020441135.1 Pseudooceanicola sp. | reverse complement strand
CAACGAGGGCAACGAAGGCAACGAAGGCGACGAAGGCAACGAGCCCGGTGTCGACGAGGGTGACGAAGGCGATGAAACCACGCCGGTCAGACTGGACAACGGCAACGAGGGGAACGAGGGCAACGAAGGCGACGAGGGCATCGGCGCCGGTCAGGACGAAGGCAACGAAGGCAACGAAGGCGATGAGGGCGACGAGGGCGACGAAGCCGGCGTCGACGAAGGCGACGAGGGCAACGAGGACACGCCCAACGACGAAGGCGACGAGGGCAACGAGGCGGTCGGCGGGGCGGGCTTTGCCTGCGGCGCCGATGGCGGCGCGGACGACGACGCCTGCGGCGTGGACGCCTGCGCGGTCGATGCCGGCGGGGTCGATCCCGATGCCTCGGATGGCAGCGTGATCGGCGCCGACCTCGGGGGCGGTCTCGACGAGTTCGACGGCCACGGGGCCTGACGGCGGCCCTCCGGAGAGGCGCGGCCAGCGCCTCTCTTCCCGGAAAAAAACGGAAGCCGCCCCGGTTCGGGGCGGCTTTTTCATTGCCGCGGTGGCGCGACCGGCAATCCGGCGGCCCGTGCTACTCGACCGTCACCGACTTGGCGAGGTTCCGGGGCTGGTCCACGTCCGTGCCCTTGGCGACGGCGGTGTGGTAGGCCAGCAGCTGCGCGGGCACGGCATAGACGATGGGGGCCAGCACCGGCATCACGGAGGGCATCCGCACGCAGGCCAGCGTGCCTTCCCGGGCCTCGGCAAGCCCTGCTTCGTCCGAGACAAGCACGACAAGGCCCTTGCGCGCCATCACCTCCTGCATGTTCGATACGGTCTTGTCGAACAACTCGTCGCGCGGCGCCATCACTACCACCGGCATGTTCTTGTCGATCAGCGCGATCGGCCCGTGCTTCAGTTCGCCCGATGCATAACCTTCGGCGTGGATGTAGCTGA
>JAGRMS010000221.1:0-6822 GCA_020441135.1 Pseudooceanicola sp. | reverse complement strand
CTTCCAGCGCCAGCGGATACATCGGCCCGCGGCCCAGGAACAGCACGTCCCGCGCCTCGGCCAGGCGCAGGGCGGCGGCACGGATGGCGTCGTCCTGGTCCAGCGCGGCGTTCAGCGCCTGCGGCAGTCCGCGCATGGCCGATAGGTGGTCCGCCAGCGCCTCGGCGTCGATGGTGCCGCGGTCCGCGGCGGCCTTGAGCGCAAGCAGAAGCAGCACGGTCAGCTGGCACGAGAACGCCTTGGTCGAGGCCACTCCGATCTCGACCCCTGCATGGATCGGCAGGGCAAGGTCGCTTTCGCGCGCGATGGAGCTTTCGGCGACGTTGACCACCGAGACGATCCGCGCCGCCTTCCCCTCGCAATAGCGCAGGGCGGCCAGGGTGTCGGCGGTCTCACCCGACTGGCTGACGAACAGCGCCAGCGTGCCGGGGCTGACCGGCGGCTCGCGATACCGGAACTCCGACGCGATATCCACCTCGACGGGCAGGCGGGCGAGCTGCTCGAACCAGTATTTCGCCGTGAGACAGGCATAGAAGGCGGTGCCGCAGGCGACCATCGTCAGCCGCTCGATCTTCGAGAAGTCGATGCCCTCGCCCGGCAGGCGGATGCTGTCGCCGCCGACGGGCAGGTAGTGGTTCAGGGCCTCGCCGATGACCTGCGGCTGTTCGGCGATTTCCTTGGCCATGAAATGCTTGTGGCCGGCCTTGTCGATGCGCGCCGTGCCGATGGCGATCTGCCTCACCGCCCGATTGGCAAGGTTCCCCTGCGCGTCGCGGATCTCGACGCCCCGGCGGGTGACAACCGCGCGGTCGCCCTCCTCGAGATAGGTGATGCGGTCGGTCAGCGGCGACAGGGCAATGGCGTCCGAGCCGACATACATCTCGCCATCGCCATGGCCGATGGCAAGCGGAGAGCCCTTGCGGGCGGCAACGATCAGATCCTCTTCGCCCTCGAACAGGAAGGCGAGCGCAAAGGCGCCCTCCAGCCGGTCGAGCGTCCTGAACACCGCCTCGGCCGGCGCAAGCCCCTCGCCCATGTAGTGCTCGGTCAGCAGCGCCACGGTTTCGGTGTCGGTTTCGGTGGTGAAGGGCACGCCGTGCCCGGCCAGCTCGGCCCGCAGATCGCGGAAATTCTCGATGATGCCGTTGTGGACGACGGCAACCCGCCCCGCGCGGTGCGGGTGGGCGTTGGCGACGGTCGGCGCGCCGTGGGTGGCCCAGCGGGTGTGGCCGATCCCGGCCTTGCCGGCAAGCGGATCATGCACCAGCAGGTCCGACAGGTTCACCAGCTTGCCGACCGCGCGGCGGCGGTCCAGCGCGCCGTGGTTGACGGTGGCGATCCCCGCGCTGTCATAGCCGCGATATTCGAGTCGTTTCAGCGCCTCGACCAGGATGGGGGCCACCTCGTGGCTGCCAAGGACTCCGATGATGCCGCACATGGATCTAGCCTCTTGTCTGGCGGGTCTTCTTCGCCCGCAGCATGTCGAACAGTTTCACCGCGAAGCCGGGCTTGTTGACCTGTTCCGTCCGCCCGATGGCCATGGCGCCCTCGGGGATATCCTTCGTCACCACCGTGCCGGTGGCCGTCATCGCGTTGTGGCCCACGCGGACCGGGGCCACCAGCATGGTGTCCGACCCGATGAAGACCCCCGCGCCGATCTCGGTGCGGTGCTTGAAGACGCCGTCGTAGTTGCAGGTGATCGTGCCCGCGCCGATGTTGGTCCTCGCCCCGATCGAGGCATCGCCGATGTAGCTCAGATGGTTGACCTTGGCGCCCTCGGCGATCTCGGCGTTCTTGATCTCGACGAAGTTGCCGATATGCACGTCCTCGGCCAGTTCCGCGCCCGGGCGCAGGCGGGCGAAGGGGCCGACCACGGCCCCGGCGCTGACATGGCAGCCTTCGAGATGGCAGAAGGCCCGGATGCGCGCGCCGGATTCGACGGTGACGCCGGGGCCGAAGACCACGTTCGGCTCGATCAGCGCGTCGCGGCCGATCACGGTGTCCATCGCAAGATGCACCGTCTCGGGGGCCAGCAGGGTCACGCCCTGGTCCATCAGGTCGGCGCGGGCACGCGACTGGAACAGCGCCTCGGCCCGCGCCAGTTCCCCGCGGGTGTTGATCCCGAGCGTTTCCGCCTCGTCGCAGGCGACGGCGGTGACGGCCAGGCCGCGCGCGTTGGCAAGCGCGACCACGTCCGTCAGGTAATACTCCCCCGCGGCATTGGCGTTGCCGACTTCCGCGATCAGCGAGAACAGCGTGGCGGCGTCGCAGGCCATCAGGCCGGAGTTGCAGAAGGTGATGGCGCGTTCCGCCTCGGTCGCGTCCTTGTATTCGACGATGCGTTCCAGCCGGTCGCCGTCCATCACCAGACGGCCATAGCGGGCGGGATCGGCGGCCTCGAACCCGAGGATCACCAGGTCGCAGCGCCCGCGCGCCGCGGTCATGCGCTCCAGCGTCCCGGGGCGCAGGAAGGGGGTATCGCCGTAAAGCACGACGACATCGCCCTCGAACCCTTGCAGCGCCGCCCGCGCCATGTCGACGGCATGGGCGGTGCCCTTCTGCTCGGGCTGAAGGACGACCTCGATGGTCTCGTCGATCTCCGCCACGGCGGCGCGCACCTGGTCCGCCCCGTGCCCGGCGACGACAACGGTGCGCGCGGGGGCCAGATCCGCCCCGGCGCGCAGGGCGTGGGCCAGCATCGGCGCCTGCCCGATCGGGTGCAGCACCTTGGGCAGGTCCGAGTTCATCCGCGTGCCCTTGCCGGCGGCGAGGATGACAAGCGCGAGGGTCATCGTGTTTTCTCTTTGTATTTCAGACCGGCCCGTTTTATCCGCTAACGGGAAAGGCGCAAGCCGCGCGGGCATCAAACATGGTTGCAGGCTGCAACAGCCCGGGGCGGAAAGACGCCGAGAGGGAGCAGGCATGCGCACGGTGATCTTCGATCTGGACGGCACCCTGGCCGACACTTCGGGCGACCTGATCGCGGCGGCGAACGCCTGTTTCCGGCACATGGGGCTTGGCGATATCCTGCACCCTCGGCTTGACGCGGGCGTCGCGCTGCGCGGCGGGCGGCGGATGCTGAGCGTGGGGCTCGAGCGGGTGACACTGTTCGACGCGGCGACGGTGGATCAATACTATCCCTTCCTGCTGGACGCTTACGCGCAGGCCATCGACACCCACACCGTGCTCTACCCCGGCGCGATGGAGGCGGTCGAGGCGCTGCGCTCGGACGGCTTCGGCGTCGGCATCTGCACCAACAAGCCGGAAGGGCTGGCAGACCTGCTGCTGACCCGGATGGGGGTGCGCGGCGCCTTCGCCTCGCTGGTCGGCGCCGATACGCTGCCCGTGCGCAAGCCGGACCCCGAGCCCCTGCGCGAAGCGGCGCGCCGCGCGGGGGGCGATCCGGCGCGCTGCCTGCTGGTCGGCGACAGCGACACCGACCGCAACACCGCCCGGGCGGCGGGCGTGCCCTGCGCGCTTGTCACCTTCGGACCCTCGGGCGAGGACATGGCGGCGCTGGAGCCCGAGGCGCTGGTGGCCACCTTCGCCGAACTGCCGGCGATTGCGGCGCGGCTGGTCGCGCCTTGAACGGGGACAGGACATGAACGAGCGGTTCACCGGCGTCTTCACGCAACAGGAGCCGATCCCCGAAGAGGGGATCGCGGCGGCGCTGGCGGTGCTGCGCCACGGGCGGCTGCACCGTTACAACACGGTGGCGGGCGAGGTCGCCGAAACCGCGCTGCTGGAAGAGGAATTCGCGGCCTTCACCGGCGCGAGATACTGCCTCGCGGTGTCCTCGGGCGGCTACGCCATCTCGACGGCGCTGCGGGCGGTGGGCGTCAGGCCCGGAGACCCCGTGCTGACCAATGCCTTCACACTGGCCCCGGTGCCGGGAGCGATTGCCTCGCTCGGGGCGGTGCCGGTCTTCGTCGAAGTGACCGGGGGGCTGACCATCGACCTCGACGACCTGGCGGCGAAGGCGGGACAGGCGCGGGTGCTGCTGCTGTCGCACATGCGCGGGCATATCTGCGACATGGACCGCCTGATGGCGATCTGCGACGCGGCGGGCGTCAAGGTGATCGAGGATTGCGCCCACACGATGGGAGCATCGTGGAACGGCGTGGCCTCGGGGCGGCACGGCATCGCGGCGGCCTATTCCTGCCAGACCTACAAGCACATGAACGCGGGCGAAGGCGGGCTTCTCGTCAGCGACGACGAGGATCTGGCGGCGCGGGCGGTGATCCTGTCGGGCTCCTACATGCTCTACGACCGCCATCGCGCGGCACCCTCGCCGGCGGCCTTCGAGCGCGTGAAATACGTCACCCCGAACATCTCGGGGCGTATGGATAACCTCCGGGCGGCGATCCTGCGGCCGCAGCTGCGCGATCTCGCGGTGCAGGTGGACCGCTGGAACGAACGTTACCGCACGCTGGAGGACGGGCTGCGGGGAACGCCGGGACTGACGGTGATCGAGCGGCCCCCGGCCGAGCGTTTCGTGGGCTCGTCGATCCAGGTGCTGCTGATGGACTGGACCCCGCAGCGGGTCGCGGAGGTTCTCCGCCGCTGCGCCGAACGGGGCGTGGAACTGAAATGGTTCGGCGAGGCGGAGCCGCGGGGCTTCACCTCGCGCTACGACAGCTGGCGCTACGCGCCCGCGCCGCCGATGCCGGCGACGGACCGCGTGCTGGCGGGGCTGCTCGACATGCGGGTGCCGCTGACCTTTTCGCTCGACGATTGTGCGCTGATTGCCCGGATCATCCGGGCCGAGGCGAGCGCCGTCTACCAGTCCGCCTGAGGGATTGCGCCGCGTGTGCCGCGCGTCGCCAGGGCGAGGGGCGCTGCCCCTCGCGCTCCCCGGAGTATTTGGAAAGAAAAGAAGCACGGGAAAAGAACACGGGGCCCTGTTTCTTTTCTTCCCAAATACCTCCCGCCGGAGGCATCGCGGCAGGCCGAACGGCCTGACGCCCGAGGCGGAGGCCGCAAGGCCGGAGCCGAGACAAGAGGCGTGGCGCCGCAAGGCGCCTCAATCGGCGTTGTAGAGCGGGACCGTGGAGATCGACAGCTTCGCGGAGCCATCGGTCAGTTCGGCGGCATGGGCGAGATAGATCAGGGTCTGGTTCTTCTCGTCGAAGATGCGCTTCACCCGCAATGACTTGAACACCAGCGAGCGCGCGGTGCGGAAGACGTCCTCGCCATCCTCGCCGCGGTCGATGTCGCCGATCACGATGGGGCCGGTCTGGCGGCAGGCGATCGAGGCGTTCGAGGGATCCTCGAACCAGTTGCCCTTGCTCAGCCGGTCGATCAGGCCGCGGTCGAAATAGGCGACGTGGCAGGTCACGCCCTGCACGTCGGGATCGGCAACCGCCTCGATGATGATGTCGTTCCCGACCCAGTCGACGCCGACCTCTCCCACCTGCTCCGCCCGCGCGGGCAGGGCGGCGAGCAGCGCCGTGACAACAAGCGCGGCGCGGATCAAAACGTGATCCGCGCGTGGTCGCCCATGTCCGGGTGTTCGCCCGTCACATGGGCCTTGGCGATCTCGTAGAGGAAGCCCGCCGTGCCGTCGGTCGCCCAGACCTCGGCCTGCGCCGGGGTCATGCGGACAAGCCGCACGTCCTTGTCCTCTTTCCCTTCCTCGAACCAGGCCGAGGCGACCGGGTTCCACAGCTCCTCCAGCTTCTCGCGGTCGTCCGACAGCGCCATCGCCCCCTGGACGTTGGCGAAGAGCTTGGACCCGGGATCGGCGACGGTAAGCTGCGCCCGGCTGCCGCCCGCGGCGGCGAGGGCGACATCCGTGCCTTCCGCCGTGATGAACCAGATCGCGTTCGACTCCGGGTCGGCATAGGGCGACATCGGCACCGGGCGGCTGCCCGCGGGCGCCAGCATCCCGGCCTGCACCTTGTCGAGGCGGTTCCAGAATTCTTCCTTCATGTCGGTGGTCATGATCGCATTCCTTCGATGAACGGCTTGCCCGACCAACGCGGGCGGGACGAGGCCAGTTCCTTTGCGGTCGTGTCGAAGGCGGCTTGACCGCGGGCAAGGTGGCGCGTATTATCTGAACAGTTGTTCATTAAATGGCGGGAGGGGCTTTGCGATGTTCAACGCATCCATGCGATTCGACCTTGGCGAGGATGTGAACGCCCTGCGCGACACGGTGCATCGCTGGGCGCAGGAACGGGTCCGGCCGATGGCGGCCGACATCGACCGCGACAACGCCTTCCCCCCCGCGCTCTGGCCCGAGATGGGCGAGATGGGCCTGCTCGGGATCACCGTGCCCGAGGAATACGGCGGGTTGGGGATGGGCTATCTGGCGCATACCGTCGCCGTGGAAGAGGTGGCGCGGGCCTCGGCCAGCGTGTCGCTGTCCTACGGCGCGCATTCCAACCTCTGCGTGAACCAGATCAAGCTGAACGGCTCGCCGGAGCAGAAGGCGAAATACCTCCCCGGCCTGGTCGCCGGAACCAGCGTCGGCGCCCTGGCAATGAGCGAGGCGGGGGCCGGTTCCGACGTGGTGTCGATGAAGCTGCGCGCCGAGAAGCGCAACGATCACTACAAGCTGAACGGCAACAAGTACTGGATCACCAACGGGCCGGACGCCGACACGCTGGTGGTCTATGCCAAGACCGATCCCGAGGCCGGCAGCAAGGGCATCACCGCCTTCCTGATCGAGAAGTCGATGACGGGCTTCTCCACCTCGAAGCATTTCGACAAGCTGGGGATGCGCGGATCGAACACCGCCGAGCTGATCTTCGAGGACGTCGAGGTGCCCTTCGAGAATGTCCTCGGCGAAGAGGGCAGGGGCGTGCGGGTGCTGATGTCGGG
>JAGRMS010000220.1 GCA_020441135.1 Pseudooceanicola sp. | reverse complement strand
AGACCGCCGCCGGCTATACGATGGAGGAACTGGAAAGCGTTCTGGCGCCCATGGCCGAGGACGGGAAAGAGGCGCTGGCCTCGATGGGGGATGACACGCCCTCCGCGGTGCTGTCCAAGCAATACCGGCCGCTGAGCCATTTCTTCCGGCAGAATTTCAGCCAGGTGACGAACCCGCCGATCGACTCCTTGCGCGAATACCGGGTGATGAGCCTGAAGACGCGGTTCGGGAACCTGAAGAACGTGCTGGACGAGGATTCCTCGCAGACCGAAATCGTTGTGCTGGAAAGCCCGTTTGTCGGCAACGCGCAGTTCGAGGCGCTGATCGGGCAGTTCAACGCGCCGTTCACCGAGATCGACTGTTCGTTTGCGCCGGGGGAACGGTCGCTCCAGAAGGGGCTGGCGCGCATTCGCTCGGAAGCGGAGGACGCGGTGCGGTCGGGCGCGGGGCATATCGTGCTGACGGACCAGCATTCGGGGCCGGGCAAAGTGGCGATGCCGATGATCCTGGCGACGTCGGCGGTGCATTCGCACCTGACGCGCAAGGGGCTGCGGACATTCTGCTCGTTGTCCGTCAGGGCGGCAGAATGCATCGACGCGCATTACTTCGCGGTGCTGATCGCCTGCGGGGCGACGGTGGTGAACCCCTACATCGCCGAGGACTCGATCGCCGACCGGATCGAGCGGGGACTGCTGGACGGACCGCTGACCGAGGCGATGGCGCGGTATCGCAACGCCATCGACCAGGGCCTGCTGAAGATCATGGCCAAGATGGGGATCTCGGTGGTGTCCTCCTATCGCGGCGGGCTGAACTTCGAGGCGGTGGGGCTGTCCCGCGCGATGTGCGCGGAGTATTTCCCTGGCATGACCAGCCGGATTTCCGGCATCGGGGTCAGCGGCATCCAGCACAAGGCCGAGGAGGTTCACGCCCGGGGCTGGGAGAGCGGTCTCGACGTGCTGCCGATCGGCGGGTTCTACAAGGCACGGGCGAGCGGCGAGACCCACGCCTGGGAAGCGACGTCGATGCACATGCTGCAGATGGCGACGAACAAGGGCAGCTTCCAGATGTGGAAGCAGTATTCGGCCAAGATGCAGAGCGCGCCGCCGATCCACCTGCGCGACCTGCTGGACATCAAGCCGCTTGGCCCTGCCATTCCCATTGAAGAGGTGGAAAGCATCACCTCGATCCGCAAGCGGTTCGTGACGCCGGGCATGTCGCTGGGGGCGCTCTCCCCCGAGGCGCACAAGACGCTGAACGTGGCGATGAACCGGATCGGGGCGAAGTCGGACAGCGGCGAAGGCGGCGAGGATCCGGCGCATTTCACGCCCGAGCCGAACGGCGACAACCCGTCCGCCAAGATCAAGCAGGTGGCCTCCGGGCGTTTCGGCGTCACGGCGGAATACCTGAACCAGTGCGAAGAGCTTGAAATCAAGGTTGCACAGGGGGCCAAGCCCGGCGAGGGCGGGCAGTTGCCGGGGATGAAGGTCACGGACCTGATCGCGCGGCTGCGCCATTCGACCAAGGG
>JAGRMS010000219.1:1113-4732 GCA_020441135.1 Pseudooceanicola sp. | reverse complement strand
CCCCCAGACCCCCCGGAGTATTTTCAAAGAAAAGAAGCAGGGGCAGTGCGCCTGATCGTTTCGGGCAAACAAATGGCGCGGCATTGCTGTCGCGCCGTTCGGGTTGCCTTGCCGGGCCTTGTCAGGCCGTCGCGGCGGTTTTCTGGACCGGTGTGCCCTTGAAGATCATGCTGCCGACCCGCACGGCGATATGACCGTCCGGAAACGAGCGGACGAAAAGGCCCTGTATCGACACGCAGGTACCGATGGTGATGGTGCGCAGCATGTCTGATCCTCCCCAAAGAACGAGATGCCCACGGTGGATACAGGATATTGGCACGGAAAAATTAAATCGAGATGAATCTTCGGGCGGCGCGAACAAAGATTTGGCAAGCGCCAGGGTCGCAGGACTCCGGGGCGCGATGCCGATTCAGAGCCAGTCGCGCAGGATCGGTACCAGCGGTTTGTCCGCTTCGGGCATCGGGTAGGATTTCAGCTGGTTCGGGCGCACCCAGGCGAGGGTTTGCCCCTCGCGGGCGGTGACGAGGCCGTTCCACTTGCGGCAGGCGAAAAGCGGCATCAGCAGGTGGAAGTCGGGATAACCGTGACTGGCGAAGGTCAGCGGCGCGAGGCAGGACGCCCAGGTGTCGATGCCAAGCTCCTCGTGCAACTCCCGGATCAGCGCGGCCTCGGGGGTTTCGCCGGGCTCGACCTTGCCGCCCGGAAACTCCCAGAGGCCCGCCATCGGCTTGCCCTCGGGGCGCTGGGCCAGCAGCACCCGGCCGTCGGTGTCGATCAGCGCGACGGCCGAGACGAGGATGGTTTTCATCAGGAACGGTAGTCCGCGTTGATGTCGATGTAGCCATGCGTCAGGTCGCAGGTCCAGACCGTCGCAGCGCCGGTGCCGAGGCCGAGGTCGACGCGGATCAGCAGCTCCTGCCCCTTCATGTGTTCGGCGGCGTCGGCTTCCTTGTAGTCCGGGCTGACCCAGCCGTCCTTCGCCACCAGGATGTCGCCGAAATGGATGGTCAGGCGGTCGCGCTCCGCCGCCGCGCCCGACTTGCCGATGGCCATGACGATGCGGCCCCAGTTCGGATCCTGCCCGGCGATGGCGGTCTTGACGAGGGGCGAGTTGGCGATGGCCATGCCATGCACCTTGGCATCCTTGTCCGTCGCCGCGCCGGTCACGCGGATCTCGACGAATTTCGTCGCGCCCTCGCCGTCCTTCACGACCTGGTGGGCCAGGTCGAGCATAACGTCGTAAAGCGCCTCCCAGAAGGTTTCGTCGTTGGTGGCATCGGCCCCCGAGGCCCCGGTGGCGCAGAGCATCAGGCTGTCGGAGGTCGAGGTGTCGCTGTCGACGGTGATGCAGTTGAAGGTCTTGTCGCAGATCGCCGCCAGTTCGGATTGCAGGCGGGCCTGTTCGACCTTTGCGTCGGTGAAGATGTAGACCAGCATCGTCGCCATGTCGGGCGCGATCATCCCCGACCCCTTGGCGATGCCGGCGATCGAAACGGTCTGGCCGCCGATCACGACCGTCCGGGCCGCGCCCTTGGGGAAGGTGTCGGTGGTCATGATCGCCCGCGCGGCGTCGCGGATCTTTTCCGGGGCCTGCGCGCCGTTCAGTTCGTCCAGCTTGGCCACGATCCGTTCATGCGGCATCGGCTCGCCGATCACGCCGGTAGAGGCGGTGAACACGCGCGACACCGGCACGCCGGTGATCTTAGCCGTGGCCTCGGTCAGCTCCTTCACCGACATCTGGCCGCGATGGCCGGTGAAGGCGTTGGAATTGCCCGAGTTCACCAGGATTGCCGCGCCCTGCGCCGCATCGCCGCCGATCTTGGCCTGGCAGTCCAGCACCGGGGCCGACCGCGTGGCCGAGCGGGTGAAGACACCGGCCACAGCGGTGCCCGGCGCCAGCAGGGCCAGCATCACGTCGGTGCGGTCCTTGTAGCGCACCCCGGCCTCGGCGCTGGCAAAGCTTGCGCCCTTGATGACCGGAAGCTCCGGGAAAGAGGCTGGGGCGAGGGGGGAGACCTTGGTGATCTTGGCCATGGCTCAGTTTCCGATGAGAGAGAGGTCGCCAAGAATGGCGGGGTCGAGACCTTCGACCTCGGGGCGGTCGATGGTGGCCTTGGCGGTCAGCGCGGCGACGGCCTCCTCGACCGCCTTGCGGCGCAGCTCTTGCGCGATTTCGTCGGACACCTGCTCCAGCGCCGGCGCCTCGGCGCGGCGTTTCTCGTTCAGCTTGATGATGTGCCAGCCGAACTGGGTCTGCACCGGTTCGGACACCTGGCCCGGCTCCATCGCCTCGACCGCCGCGGAAAACTCCGGCACCATGTCGCCCGGCTTGAACCAGCCGAGCGCGCCACCGCTGGGGCCGGAGGGGCCGGTGGACTTCGCCTTGGCCACTTCGGCGAAGTCGCCGCCGTTCTCGACCTCGGCGCGCACCGCCTTCGCCGCCTCTTCGCTCTCGACCAGGATGTGCGAGGCGTTGAATTCGTCCCCACCGAAGCCGTCGGCATAGCGCGCCTCGTAGGCGGCCTTGATCTCGCCTTCCGAGGCGGAACCGGCCATGATCTTCTCGATGGCCTGCGCCGCCATCAGCGAGCGTTTCTCGTTCTCGAGCGACAGGCGCACATGCAGCGGCTCGTCGCCTTTCTCCGACTGTTCAAGTGCCGATTGCTGGATCAGCTGGTTCAGGATGGCATCGTACAGCACGTCCGGCGGCAGTTGCTGGTATTGCTGCGGCAGGGTGGCGCGGGCGACGATCATGTGACCGATGGTGATCTCCTGCCCGTTGACGCGCGCCACCACCGTCTCGGCACCGGGTTCGGCGCGGGCGGGCAGGGCGAGCGCGGCGGCAAGCGCCAGCGTGGACAGAAGCGGGAAACCTCGGGGCATATGAAACGTTCCTATTCATGGGCGGCGGCAGGGCGCGCCGTTGACACGGTTTGGCCTGCCCCTTACATCGCCTTGTGGCTTTCTGGGGGGCCGTTGCCCTCTGTATCTATAGGGTAGCGATGTCGGGCGGCAAGCCTGCGTCCCCCATCAGCGCCGGATCGGCTGGAGAAAACATGCTGGGTATCGGAACTATCGCCAGGAAGGTCTTCGGGACTCCGAACGACCGCAAGGTCAAGGCGACCCGTCCTCTGGTCGAGAAGATCAACGCGCTGGAGCCGGAATTCAGCAAGCTGACCGACGATGGGCTCAAGGCCAAGACCGAAGAGCTGGCAAAGCGCGCGATGGGCGGCGAGAGCCTGGACGCGCTCCTGCCCGAGGCATTCGCCAACTGCCGCGAGGCGGCGCGCCGCGCGCTGGGCCTGCGGGCCTTCGACACCCAGCTGCTGGGCGCGATCTTCCTGCACCAGGGCAATATCGCGGAACAGAAGACGGGCGAGGGCAAGACCCTGACCGCGACCTTCGCCGCCTACCTGAACGCGCTGACCGGCAAGGGGGTGCATATCGTCACGGTAAACGAATACCTCGCCAAGCGCGACTCGGACTGGATGGGCAAGGTCTTTGCCCATCTGGGGCTGACGACGGGCGTGATCTATTCGGACATGCCGAACGAAGAGAAGAAGGCCGCCTACGAAAGCGACATCACCTACGGCACCAACAACGAATTCGGCTTCGACTA
>JAGRMS010000219.1:0-1024 GCA_020441135.1 Pseudooceanicola sp. | reverse complement strand
CGCACGCCGCTGATCATCTCGGGCATGGCGACGGACCGGTCGGAGCTGTATCAGACCGTCGACACGTTGATCCCGCTGCTGACCGAGGCGCATTACACGCTGGACGAGAAGACCCGCAGCGTGTCCTTCACCGATGACGGCAACGAGTTTCTGGAAGAGCAGTTGCGGGTGCGCAGCCTGCTGCCCGAAGGGCAGTCGCTGTACGACCCGGAAAGCACCACCATCGTTCACCACGTCAACCAGGGTCTGCGGGCGCACAAGCTGTTCCAGAAGGACAAGGACTACATCGTCCGCAACGGCGACGTGGTGCTGGTGGACGAATTCACCGGCCGGATGATGGCGGGCCGCCGCCTGTCCGACGGGCTGCACCAGGCCATCGAGGCGAAGGAGGGCGTGACGATCCGCCCCGAGAACGTGACCATGGCCTCGGTGACGTTCCAGAATTACTTCCGCCTCTACGACAAGCTGGCCGGCATGACTGGCACCGCCGCGACCGAGGCCGAGGAATTCCGCGAGATCTACGGTCTGGGCGTGGTCGAGGTTCCGACCAACCTGCCGATTGCGCGCAAGGACGAGGACGACCAGGTCTTCCGCACCGCGCGCGAGAAATACGCGGCGATGGTCGAGGAACTGAAGACCGCCAACGCCAAGGGCCAGCCGGTGCTGGTCGGCACGACCTCGATCGAGAAGTCGGAAATGCTCAGCCAGATGCTGACCCAGGCCGGGATCAAGCATAACGTGCTGAACGCCCGCCAGCACGAGGCCGAGGCGCAGATCATTGCCGATGCCGGGCGCCTTGGCGCCGTGACCATTGCAACCAACATGGCGGGCCGCGGCACTGACATCCAGCTGGGCGGCAACGTCGAGCTGAAGGTGCTCGAGGCGATGACGGCAAGCCCCGACGCCGACCCCAAGGCGCTGCGCGCCGAGGAAGAGGCCAAGCACGCCGAGGAGAAACAGAAGGTTCTCGACGCGGGCGGGCTGTTCGTCATGGCCTCGGAGCGCCACGAAAGCCGCCGCATCG
>JAGRMS010000021.1:10967-22630 GCA_020441135.1 Pseudooceanicola sp. | reverse complement strand
GCCGAAGCCGCCGCCGCCGGGCGTCTGCACCCGCACCCGGTCGCCCGGGGCCAGCGGGATGTCCTGTTCCTTCGACAGATGCTCGGGCACATAGGCCACGCCGCCCTGCCAGACCGTCACCCGGTTCACCGCCCCGTCACGCCCCCCCAGCGCGCCCTGCGGGCCGAAGCGCCCGTGATCCATCACGAAACTCGCCCGTGCATGGCCCCGCCGCAGCTCGACCTCGTAGTCCAGCCCGAAGCCGCCACGGTGCCGCCCCGCCCCGCCCGAGCCTTCGTGCAGAGCGTAGCGGCGGTAAAGGACGGGGAACTGCTGCTCCATGATCTCGACCGGGGGCGCTTTCGAGATGCCGATGGTTGAACAGCCGTTCGCCAGCCCGTCGTGGTCGGCATTGCCGCCATAGCCGCCGCCGCTGATCTGGTACATCACGAAATCCCGCCCCCGCGCTGGATCGTGCCCGCCCAGCGCGAAATTGCCGGAGGTGCCCGCCGGGGCCGCCGTCACCCGGTCGGGCAGGGGGCCGACCAGCGCGGCAAAGACCGCCTCGGCGATGCGCTGGCTGACCTCGGCGGCGCAGCCCGAGACGGGGCGCGGGTATTTTGCATCCAGGAAGGTGCCCTCGATCCCGGTGATCTCCAGCGGCTCGAAGGCCCCGGCGCTCATCGGCACCTCGGGGAAGATGTGCCGCATCGCCAGGTAGACCGCGCTGTAGGTGGTCGCCCGGACCGAGTTCATCGGCCCCGCGCAGGGCCCGCTCGACCCGGCGAAATCGAAGGTCAGCCCGTCGCCCGCCTTGGTCACACAAAGCTTGATTGCCAGCGGTTCGTTCACCACGCCGTCGCTGTCGATCCAGGCGGTCGACTCGTAGCGCCCGTCCGGGATCTCGCCGATGAAGGCGCGCATCTGCACGGCCGCCCGGCCCCGCAGCTCGGCAATCGCCGCGCGCACGGTGTCGTCGCCGTAGCGATCCAGCAGCGCGTTCAGCCGTTGCTCGCCCACAAGCAGCGCCGCCGCCTGCGCCTTGACGTCGCCGATGCGCTGGTCGGCCACCCTGATGTTGGAACAGATGATCGCGAAGATCTCCGGGTCCAGCACGCCCCGCTTGAACAGGCGCACGGGCGGCAGGCGCAGCCCCTCCTGCTCCACGGCGGTGGCCGAGGCGGAAAAGCCGCCCGGCACCGCCCCGCCGGTATCCGGCCAGTGCCCGGTGTTCGACAGCCAGCAGAAGATCTCGCCCTTGCGATAGAACGGCCGGGCAAAGCGCACGTCCATCAGGTGGGTGCCGCCCAGGTAGGGGTCGTTGACGATGTAGATGTCGTCAGGCTGCGGCGCGGCGGCCTTGCCCGCGGCGATCATCTCGATCAGCGTCCGGGTCGAATACTGCATGGTCCCGACAAACACCGGCAAGCCTTGCGAGCCCTGCGCGATCAACGAGCCGTCCTCGGCCGAGTAGATCCCGTCCGACCGGTCGTTCGCCTCGGCGATCACTGGAGAGAAAGCCGCGCGCGAGAACGACAGGTCCATCTCGTCGCAGACCTGTTGCAGCCCGGCCTGGATGACCGACAGGGTGATGGGGTCAAGGGTCATGGGCGCTTTCGCTTGTAGGTCAGGGCGCGGGCCAGGCACAGGTCCAGCGCGGCGGGGTCATAGTCATCGGACAGCAGCAGGGCGCGGTTGCCGGAATAGGGGAAGGCGTCGGGCAGGTCGGCGCGAAAGCCTTCCACCAGCGTGGTCTGGCAGTGGAACAGCACCGCCGGTTCCCCGCCGATCAACCCCAGCCGCACGGTGGTTCCGGCTTTCGTCTTCTCGGTCAGATAGGCGGGTTCGCCCCATTTCAGGGTTTCGGTGAGGGGGCCGGTTCCGGTGCGTTCCGCCGTGGCAAGGATCGCTTCGCGCGCCCGCTCCAGCGCCGGGCGCGCCGCCTTTGGAAACGCCGCGAAAGCGGCGGCAACGGGGGCGGGCATCGGAGTCATGCCACCTCCACGATCAGGTTGCCTTGCGCGTCCGTGCTGACGCGGTCGCCCGGTTCGATCAGGATCGTCGTGTCCATCTGCTGGATCACCGCCGGGCCGTTCAGCCTTGCGTCGGCGGGCAGGTGGTCGCGCCAGTAGACGGGCGTGTCGTGCCAGTCGTCGAAGAACACATGCCGCCGCCCGATTTCTTCCACCGCCGCCTTGCGCCCGGCGGGGTCGATCAGCGTCGACAGGTCCATCCGGGGCCGCGTCCCGATGACCGAAGTATTGGCGTTCACCAGCGCCGCCCGGATTTCGGGCAACTCCACCCGGAAGCGGCGGTGATAGGTTTCCTCGAACAGGCGTTGCAGGGTCTGCACATCCACATCCGGCCGGTCCAGCGGCACCCGCAGCAGGTGCGTCTGGCCGATGAACTGCATGTCCACCGAATAGACATGCCGGACCGAGGCCGCCTGAACGTTCTCGCGCCCGATCAGCGCTTCGCCCTCTGCCGCCTGCGCGGCGAAGATCGCGTGCAGGGTGGCGGGGTCGAGCCGCGCCAGCGGCGTGTTCAGCGTCTTCACGAAGTCGTGCCGCAGGTCGGCGACAAGGCAGCCGATGGCATTGGTGATGCCGGGGCGGCAGGGCACCAGCACGCGCGGAATGCCCAGCTCCTTCGCCAGCGCACTGGCGTGCAGCGGCCCCGCCCCGCCAAAGGCAAACAGCGCAAAGTCGCGCGGATCGGCCCCCAGCGAAAGCGAGACCATGCGGATCGCCCCCGCCATCTTGAGGTTCGCCATCCGGATCACCGCCGCCGCCGCATGGGTCGCGTCCAGCCCCAGTGGCGCGCCCAGCCTGTCCTCGAACACCGCCCGCACCTGGTCCAGCGAGGTGCCCTCGACCGAGGCCAGCCGCGACGGGTCGAGCCGGCCCAGAGCCATGTTCGCGTCCGAAATCGTCGGCTCCGTCCCGCCGCGCCCGTAGCAGATCGGCCCCGGCGTCGCGCCCGCGCTTTCCGGCCCGACCTCCAGCAGCCCTGCCGGGTTCACCCGAGCGATGGAGCCTCCCCCGGCACCCACGGTGCGCACATCCACCATCGGCACGTGGATCGGCATCGCGTATTCGATCTCGATCTCGTTCGAAACGGTCGGCTCGGCCCCCCGGATCAGCGCCACGTCGGTCGAGGTGCCGCCCATGTCGTAGGTGATCAGGTTGGCGATGCCCGCCTGCCGCCCGGTATAGGCCGCCGCCATCACGCCCGAGGCCGGGCCCGACATCACCGTCTTTGCCGCCTCTGCGGCCACGCGGGCGGCCGAAACCATGCCGCCGTTGCCGTTCATTACCAGCACCTCGCCGCCGTAGCCGGTGCTGGCGAGTTCCGACACCAGCCGCCGGATATAGCGGTCGATCAGCGGCTGGACCGAGGCATTGACCGCCGCCGTCACGCCCCGCTCGAACTCGCGGCTTTCCGACAGCAGGGCGTGGCCCATCGTGATGTGGTCGTTCGGCCAGATCGTCCGCAGCACCTCGGCCGCCCGCAATTCGTGGGCCGGGTTCGCGTAGGCGTGCAGGAAATGCACCACCACCGCCTCGCACCCCGCCGCCACCAGCTGCCGCCCCGCGTCCAGCACCGCCGCCTCGTCAAGGGGCGTCAGCACGGCGCCGCTCGCGTCCATCCGTTCCGCCACCTCCAGCCGCAGGTCGCGCGGGATCAGCGGCCTGAAATCGCCCTTCATCCCGTAGGCCTGCGGCCGCGTCCGCCGTCCCAGTTCCAGCACGTCGCGAAAGCCCGCCGTCGTGATCAGCCCGGTCCGCGCCAGCTTGCGCTCCAGCACCGCGTTGGTCGTTGTCGTGGTGCCATGCACGATCAACGCCAGCTTCGACAGGTCGCAGTCCGCCGCCTTCAGCGCGTTCAGGACGCCGAAGGCCTGGTTGTCCAGCGTGCTCGGCACCTTGGCCAGCCGCACGCGGCCCGTGGCGGGATCAAGCTCCACCAGGTCGGTGAAGGTGCCGCCGACATCGACGCCGACCACCGCGCCCGAAGGGGAAGGGGACATGACCGCTCCGCGTTACTGTTCGTATGCAAATGGTTCCGCCATGCGGCGGCGCGTGTCAACGCGCGTCGATCAGCGCGATGGCCCCGACCGGCTCGCCACCGGCCTGCAAGGCCCGGTGATCGTTGGTGTTCAGCACGACCTGAAGGATGTGCTGGCCCTTGGGCAGCGCGCCGACATGGGCCGTGGGGCCATACATCCGCTGGAGTTTCAGCCCGCCAAGGTAAAGATGCGCGTGGCCCTGACCGGACACGTTCTGCCCGTCCACGCCGTCTTCGGTCAGGCGGAAGGCGCCGGTGTCCAGCGTGATCGCCCAGCCTTCGCCATCGGGGCGCAGGTCCATCACCACCTTCGGCGCGACCTCCTTCGGGCCAAGGTCCAGCACCGCCGCCATGCCATGCGCCGCATGATCCGTCGGACCCGGCGTGCCGACGCGCGCCCGGGTTGTCACCGGCCCCGCCTTCTCGAAGGTCAGGGTCAGCGGGATCAGCCGCCCTTCGTCCAGGTCGCCGCGCAGGTCCGACAGCACCACATGCGCCCCGTCCAGCGACAGCGACGGCGTGCTGCCCGCCGGAACCGGCAGCCCTTCGGCGGACGTGCCCCCGACGATGACCGCTGCCCCGGCGTCCGAGGAAGCCCCGACAATCCGGTCCGCACCACCCCGGTTTTCGATCGCCAGCGCCACCGTGACCGTCCCCGGTTCGCCCATCACCGGCAGCGCCACGGCATCCGACAACAGCGGCGCAGGCCCCATCGCCTCTGGCCGCAGCAGCCAGGCAGCCGCCACGATGGCGATGGCCAGCGCGAGGATGGCCAGCGGTTTTGCGACTTTCATCCGGTGCTCCGGTGGGTAAACTACGGCCCGTGGCGACTCTCACCCAAGATTTCCCTTTGCGCAAGCGTGGCTTGGCCATTCCGCTGGCTCTTTTGCCGGGCGCGGCCGACGCCCATGCCAGCGAACAGGGGCTCGTCCTGCTGCTGCCGACCGACTTCTACATCGCCGCCGGGACCGCCAGCGTCGCGGCGACGGTCCTGTTGCTGGCGGCGCTTCCCGACACTTGGGTGTCGGCGGCCTTCCGCAGCCGCCGCGTGCGCAGGCTTCGCCCCGGCCCCTGGCTCAGCTGGCTGTCCTTCGTCCTCATGCTGGCGCTGATCTGGACCGGCCTGACCGGCCCCCGCGACCCGCGGATGAACGCCCTGCCGCTGTCGGTCTGGACCGTCGGCTGGATCGGTTTCACCGCGCTGGTCGGGCTGCTTGGCACGCCTTGGGCCCGCCTCAACCCCTGGCGCGGGCCTGTCGGCCTGCTGCGCGCCCTGGGCATCCGCACCTCCTGGCACCTGCCCGCAAAGGCCGCCCCCTTCATCGCCCTCGCCGGGTTCATGGGTTTCGCCGCCTTCCAGCTCGCCGATCCCGCGCCTTCGGACCCCGCCCGGCTGGCCCGGCTGCTTGCCGCCTACTGGTTTGCCGTCCTGCTCGGCGCGCTCGCCTATGGCCCGCGCTTCCTGGCAAAGGCCGAGATCTTCGCCGCCGTCTTCACCTGTTTCGGCCGCACCGGCCTGTTCCATCGTGAAAGGATCGGCCTGCCCGGCTGGCAGATCCTCACCCGCCCCGCGCCGCCGCTCGGCCTTGCCATCCTGATGGTTGCCCTGCTGGGCACCGGCAGCTTCGACGGGCTGAACGAGACCTTCTGGTGGCTTGGCCATATCGGGATCAACCCGCTGGAGTTTCCCGGCCGCTCCGCCGTCATCGCCCCGACGCTGATTGGTCTGATCGCATCGAATCTGATCCTGCTCGCCGCCTTCACCCTCTGCCTGAAGGCCGGACTTCTCCTCTCGGGCGGCCTGCCATTGAAATCCGCCTTCCGCACCTTCGCCCCCACGCTTCTGCCCATCGCGCTTGGCTATCACGTCGCGCATTACCTCACCGCCTTGCTGGTCGACGGCCAATACGCGCTGGTCGCCGCCAGCGACCCCTTCGCGCGCGGCTGGGATCTGCTGGGGCTGGGGGAGTTCTACGTCACCACCGGCTTCTTCAATACCCAAGCCACCGTCCGCGTGATCTTCCTCGCCCAGGCGGGCGCCGTCGTCCTTGGCCACATCCTGTCCATCGTCCTCGCCCACGGCCTCGCCCGACGGCACCTGCCGTCCCGGCGCGCCCTGCTCAGCCAACTGCCGCTTGCCGCCTTCATGGTCGCCTACACCCTCTTCGGCCTCTGGCTGCTGGCCGCGCCGCGCGGGGCCTAGGCAACCGCGAACGCCCCCCGGCTGCCGCAAGGGAAAACACTGGACAGAGCGCGGGGCCGTTTGCACACTAACACCAAGCTCCGCACAGCCGGACTCAACTCGACAGGGGATTGCCATGACGAAACTGATCCAGCCCACCCGCCGCGCCGCGCTTGGCGCCATCGGCGCCGCCGCGACGCTGCCGCTCTGGGCGCGCTATGCTGGTGCGCAAAGCGCCGCGCCGATCAAGATCGGTTTCCAGATGCACGCCACCGGCATCGGCGCCGCCTACGGGCGCTGGTACGACCGGACGACGCAGGCCGCGGTCAAGAAGATCAACGCCGAGGGCGGGATCAACGGCCGCATGGTCGAGATCGTGACCGAGGACGACGGCACCGACCCCAAGCGCGGCGCCGAGGTGGTCGAGAAGTTCGCCACCCAGCACAACTGCGACATCGCCTTCGGGACGCTGTTCAGCCACGTCGTCATCGGCTCCGCCCCCCGCGCGGGCGAACTGAAGCTGCCCTATTTCGTGGTCTCCGAAGGTCACCACGTCGCGTCCGGCAAGCTGAACCGCTACACCCTGCAACCCGGCATCACCGACGTGAAAAGCCAGGTGCAGGCAATGGCCCCCTACATCGCCAACACGCTCGGCAAGAAGGTCACGATGATCTTCCCCGACTTCGCCTTCGGCCACGACCATCGCGACTATTTCACCGCGGCGATCGAGGCGCAGGGCGGCAAGGTGCTGGAACATATCGCCATCCCGCCGACCGAGACGTCGTTCACCAAGTATTTCCCCAAGATCCCCCGCGATACCGAGGTGATCTATCACGTCATGGTCGGCCCCGCCGTGCTGACCTTCGTCAAGGAGCTGGGCGAGTTCTTCGGGCCGTCCCGCCCCGAGATGTTCGGCTTCATCGACAGCCTCGAGGCGGTGGACATCGGCTCGCCGGGGCTCGAGTTCCTCGACGGAACGTATTTCTGGGAGGGCAACCCGCGCTATGCGCAGGCCGACCAGTCCGAGCATGACAAGGCCTATCGCGAGGCTGTCGGTGTCGATGCCAACGGCGCCTCGGTCTCGGACCCCAAGGACATCTCGACCTATGCCCACATGTTCGGCTGCTGGGAAACGCTGCACATCGTCAAGGCGGGGATGGAGGCGGCGGGCTATGCCGGCCCCGGCGACCGCGGCAAGCTGATCGAGGCGGTCGAGGCAATGACCGACATGCCCCTGTCGGCGGCGCATCCGCAGGGTGCCAAGGTGTTCAACGGCAAGACCCACCAGGTCTTCGGGCACCAGTACATCACCCGCGTCGAGGGCGGAAAGCTGCTGCTCAAGCACACGACCTCGATCGAGGATACGCTCTATCCGGACGAGGCGGATTACACCGCGCAGCCATTGTGAGCGACAGAGGGCGAGCGCCCGTCCGCCGGGTGGGCGCAGCAAGGCTGTTGAAAGGCACTTTATCCCGCCTTCCCGTCGAACGCCCGTGCTCGCCGCAACGTCGCAAAAGCGCCCGCCCGAGGGGGCGGACGGGCGCTCGCCCGGCGGCGCTGCGCGCCTTGTCCCGGGCGAAAGAAAGTGCGTAGACCCTCATCAGACGATACAATGACAATTCCAGTAGGGTGGGCAATCTGCCCACCCTCCAGCCACCAATGACTCGAATGCCCGGTATAACCTGCGACACCTGCCCCCTGCGCAATCACGCGCTGTTCATCCCCTTCAGCAAGGAGGAACTGGCCTTCATGGCCACCTTCAAGACCGGCGAGCTGCGGGTCGAGCGTGGGATGACCATCCTGATGGAAGGCTCCAACAGTCCGCAGCTCTATACCGTGCTCGAAGGAATGGGCACCCGCTACAAGACGCTGGAAAACGGCCGCCGCCAGGTCATCAACTTCGTCTTCCCGGGCGATTTCATCGGCCTGCAAGCCGGGTTGATGGGCGAGATGAAGCACTCCGTCGAGGCGACGACGGCCATGACCCTCTGCGTCTTCCGCCGCGACGACCTCTGGCGGTTGTTCGGCCAGCACCCCGAACGTGCCTACGACCTGACCTGGATCGCCGCCGTCGAAGAGCATTTTCTCGGCGAGACCATCGCCTCGCTGGGCCAGCGCGATGCGGCACAGCGCATCGCCTGGGCCCTGGTGCGGATCTATGAACGGCTCAGGGCCACCGGGCATTGCAAGGGCAGCACCGTGCCGCTGCATTTCCGCCAGCAGGATCTGGCGGACGCGCTGGGCCTGTCGCTGGTCCATACCAACAAGACGCTGAAGTCCCTGCGCGCCTTGGGGTTGGCGGAATGGCGCGACGGTGCCCTGAGCATCAAGAAGCTCGCCGCGCTGGCCGATCTGGCCATGATCGACCTCGAACGCCCCGAGCGGCGGCCGCTGATGTAGGCGACGCCCTGCCGATCTTCTGATCGTATGTCACAGTTAATATTGTCGCATCGCCATCCGCGCTAGAACAGGCTGGGGATGCTCGTCGCCGCCGCAGAGTGGCGTCGGCACACGCCGGGAAGGGACCAGCAGGCATGTGCGACGACGGGATGGGCCAGGGCGGGGCATTGCCTGCCTTTGGCTTCGACGACACGGAGGGGGACGACCCGGTGGTGACAGCCCGCCTGGTTTCGGCCCTGGTGGTCGAGGACAACCTTGTCATCGCCATGGACGTGCGCGACGCGCTCCTCGAACTCGGGGCGAAAAAAGTGCTCCTCGCCGGTCGCGTGGCCGAGGCGCTCGAGATCGTCACGCGCGAATCCCTCAGTTTCGTCCTGCTGGACGCCAGCCTGGGGAACGAGACCTCGGAGGAGGTCGCCTGGGCCTGTGTCCGCAGGGGCATCCAGGTCATCCTGTCCTCCGGCTACGGCGCCGACTCCGGCAAGATGAATGGCTTCCCCCGCCTGCCGCTGCTGGAAAAGCCCTACGGTCTCGACGAACTGCGCCGCGCCATCGAAAGCTAGCCCTTCCGCGCCGCGTCGATCTTCGCGACGTCGATCTTCGTCATCTCCATCATCGCCGCGAAGGCCCGCTGCGCCTCGGCCCCGCCCGCCGACAGCGCGTCGGTCAGGGTGCGCGGGGTGATCTGCCAGTTCAGGCCCCACTTGTCCTTGCACCAACCGCAGGCGCTTTCCTGCCCGCCGTTGCCGACAATCGCGTCCCAGAGCCGGTCCGTCTCTTCCTGGTCGTCGGTGGCGATCTGGAACGAGAAGGCTTCCGTGTGGGGGAAGACGGGCCCGCCGTTCAGGCCGATGCAGGGGATGCCGCAGACGGTGAACTCCACCGTCAGCACGTCGCCCTGCTTGCCCGACGGATAATCCCCCGGCGCATGGTGGACCGCCTTCACCGCGCTGTCGGGGAAGGTCTTCGCATAGAACTCCGCAGCCCCGACCGCATCGCGGTCGAACCACAGGCAGACGAGGTTCTTGGGGGTGGGCATTCCGCTGGTCCTTTCTCTGGCCGCGCCGGGTGTGGCTCAACGTCAGCCGGCGCGGGACCGTTCCGCAAGGGGCCTCAGAAGAAGAACATGTCGTTCCAGGCGCTGCCGTTGACGATGTCGACCTGGTCCTCGGTGATGATCGTGCCGGGCCGGAACTTGATCGCCTCGCGCCCTTGCACGCTGAGAATGCCGCTGAACGGATCGTATTCCACCCAATGCGACTTCTCCGATGGTATCAGGGTCACAGCGTCCATGGATGACACGATGGTGTCGTTGATCACCAGCCGGTCGTTGCTGCGAAAGTCGCGGATGTCCGCGCCAAGGCCGCTGGCAAAGTAGCCGTTGAAAAGCACGAAGGTATCGGACCCCTTGCCGCCCTTGTAGACGGTCGCGTCGCCCTGATCCCGGCCCGAGAGGGGCGACAGAAGGAAGGTATCCCGCCCCGCGCCGCCCAGAATCACCCCGCCCGGGTCGTTGTAATAGATCCGGTCGTTGCCCACGCCGCCGCGGACGGTCATCTCGCCCTTTTCGCCGTTCCGCAGCAGCCCGTTCAGGATCATCGTGTCGTTGCCGCCGCCGCCGTTCACCACCAGCCGGTCGTAATATCCCCCGGTGATCCCGATCCGGTCGTTCCCGCCGCCCGCATTCAGGACCAGCGTCAGGTCCGCCGTGTTCTTATGGCCGAAACTCGCGATGATATCCTCGCTGCGCGCCGTTCCCGACACGTCATAAGTCACCGAGGCATCCGATGCCGTCCGGCTCTGGTAATCGGTCACTTGAAAGTCGATCCGCTCGACCGAGTTCAGCGTGCCGCCATAGCGCCCAAGGTCGATCACCGTATCCGTCGGCTCGTAGATCACCTTGTATTCGATCCGGTCCCGCCCCGGCCCGCCGTCGAACCAGATCGCGGCGTTCAGCGCCTTCAGTTGCCCGTAGTCCTCCCAGACGAACCAGTCCATCTTGAACTCGTCGGCACCAAAATTGCCGATCAGCCGGTCACGATGACCGTACCAGTAGAGGGTATAGGTGTCGCTCCCGCCCAGACCCACGAAGGTGGTGCTCCCCTCGAAACCCGTCACGAAATCATTGTCGTCGCCGTCGCCGATAACCCGCTGCCGCATGAACCCACTCCTTGAAACGCCATTCGATATGTCGGGGCAGGGTAGGGGGCATCCCCCCGCCGGACAACCGCCAATGCCCGATTGCCCGGCCAACGATCCCGTGAGGCCGCCGCAGCGCGCTAACCCCCTTGCCCGGTGCCCGCTTCGCTGGCAGGGTCGCGGGCGATGGACTTCGGCCCCTATCTCTTGCTTGCCTCGCTGGAAGGGGCCGTGACCGCGGCGGTGCTGGCGCTGACCGCTGTCGGCCTGTCGCTCGTCTTCGGCGTGATGCGCGTGGTGAACGTCGCCCATGGCGAATTCTTCATGCTGGGCGCGGTTCTCGCCTGGTGGGTCGCGCATCTCGCGGGCGAGGCGCATCCGGCCATCGGCTTTCTGCTGGCGCTGGTCTTCGCGCCGTTGCTCGTGGGCGGCATCGCCGTGCTGGCCGATGTCACCGTGCTGAAACGGGTGAACTACGACCCCGAGCGCACCATCGTCGCCACCATCGGCATCCTCTACATTCTCCAGCAACTGACCCTGATGACCTACGGACCCGACGCGAGGCCGGTGGAGCCGCCGTTCAACACTCGTCTTGCCCTCCCATTTATCGAATGGGGCGAGAATGGCCTCGCGCTCTACTGGCCCTGGGGGTTGTCGACCACCTCCTACAAGCTCGCCGTGATCGGCGCGGCGGCGGCGGTGCTGCTGGGGGTCTGGGCGCTAATGGCGAAGACGCGCACCGGCCTGCTGATGCGCGCGACGCAGCTGGATCGCGAGATGGCGCTGGCCTTCGGAATCCCGGTCGAGCGGGTCTATGCCACCGTCTTCGGCATCGGCGCTGGGCTGGCGGCGCTGGCGGCGGTGTTGATCGTGCCGATCCAGCAGGCGCATTACC
>JAGRMS010000021.1:0-10956 GCA_020441135.1 Pseudooceanicola sp. | reverse complement strand
TGTCCTTCATCGTCGTCATCATCGGCGGGCTGGGTTCGCTGCCCGGCACGGTGGTGGCGGCGGTCCTGATCGGCCTGTCGGACGGCATCATCTCGGTCTTCTTCTCGCCGACGCTGGCCAAGATCCTCGCCACGCTGCTCGTCGCCCTCGTGCTGGTCTTCCGCCCGCAGGGGCTGTTCGGAGTGCGCCGGTGAAGACCATCGCCCTGCACGGCGGCCTCTTGGCCCTGCTCCTGCTCGGCGCCTTCGTGCTGCCCGCCTATCACCACGGCGTGCTGGCCCGCGTCATGGTGCTGGCGGTCTATGCGGCGGGCTACAACATCCTCTTCGGCTATACCGGCCTGCTCAGCCTCGGCCACGCGCTGTTCTTCGCCGCCGGCATGTATGGCACCGGCCTGGCGATCTCGCATGGCGGCGTGACCCCCGGTCTCGCCCTGCTGATCGGCCTGCTCTCCGGCCTCGCCGTCGCCGCCGCGCTGGGCGTGCTGGCGCTGCGCACCGCCGGAGTCGCCTTCATGATCGTGACGCTGATGTTTGCGCAGGCGGGGTACCTCACGATCCTCTACTTCGGCGCCTGGACGCGCGGCGACGAAGGCTTCGTCCTGCAAGGCGCGCAGCGCATCCTTCTCGGCTTCGACCTTTCCGACGCCGCCACCCGCTACGCCGCCGCGCTGATCCTCTTTGCCGCCGTGATGCTCGGCACCCTCTCCCTCGTCCGCTCGCGCTTCGGCCGCGTGCTGGTGGCGATCCGCGAGAACGAGGAGCGCGCGCGGATGCTCGGCTATGACACCTTCGCGCACAAGCTCGGCGCCGTCGTGCTGTCGGGCGGCGTCTCGGCACTGGCGGGCGCGGCCTATGGCCTGCTCTTCGGCTATGTCGGGGCGACCTTCGCCTCGGTGCAATACTCGATCTTCCCGCTGCTCTGGGTGCTGCTTGGCGGGGCGGGGACGGTGATCGGGCCGTTCCTCGGCACGCTCTTCATGTTCTACCTGATCGACCTCTCCAGCGGCTATACCTCGGCCTACATGCTGATCGCGGGCGTCGTCCTTGTCGCGCTGACCCTTTTCGCGCCGCAGGGACTGGCCGGAGAGCTGCGCCGCAGGTTCTGGCGGGGCCTGCCATGAGCCTTCTGTCCACTCGCGCCCTGACCCGCCATTTCTCGGGCCTCCGGGCCGTCGAGAACGTGGATTTCGACCTGCCGCAGGGCGAGGTGCGCGCCCTGATCGGCCCGAACGGGGCGGGCAAGACCACCTTCGTCAGCCTGCTCTGCGGGCGCATCCCGCCGACCTCCGGCGCGGTAATCTTCGACGGGCAGGACATCTCGGCCCTGCCCGCGCACCGCCGGATCAACCTCGGGATGGCCTATACCTTCCAGATCACGTCCGTGTTCGCCAACCTCAGCGTCCACGAAAACGTCGCCCTCGCCGCCCGCCGCCGTGCGGCCAACGTGGACCAAGCCGTCACCGATGCACTGTCCCGCGTCGGCCTTGCAGGCCGTGAAGACCAGAACGCGGGCGACCTCTCCTACGGCCACCAGCGCCTGCTCGAAATCGCCATGGGCCTCGCCCAGTCGCCCCGCCTGCTGATCCTCGACGAGCCGACGCAAGGACTGGCGGAATCCGAGATCGCCGCCTTCAAGGCTCTGGTCCGCGAACTCGCCGGGCAGGTCACCGTGCTGCTGATCGAACACAACATGGGCGTGGTGATGGAAACCGCCGACCGCGTCACCGTGCTGAACTTCGGTGCGATACTGGCCGAGGGCACGCCCGCCGAAATCCGCGCCAACCCCGCCGTGCAGGCGGCTTACCTCGGGGGCGGCTGATGCTCGAGGCCGCGCAGATCGACGCCGGATATGGCCGCGCGCAGGTGCTGCGGGGGCTGTCCTTCCACGTCGCGCCGGGCGAGATCCTTTGCCTGATGGGCCGCAACGGCGCAGGCAAGACCACGGCGATGAAGGCGATCATGGGCCTTCTGCCGCTGATGGGCGGCAAGGTCACGCTCGACGGCGCGACCATCAGCGACCTGCCTGCCCACCGCGTTGCGGCGGCGGGGCTGGGCTACGTCCCGCAGGGCCGCCGCCTGTTCGGCGAACTGACCGTCGCCCAGAACCTCGAAATCGGCCTGCGCGTGAAGAACTCCGGCAACCCGGTCCGCGAGGCCGTGCTCGATCTCTTCCCCCGCCTGCGTGAACGGCTGGGACAGCGGGCGCAGACCCTCTCGGGCGGCGAACAGCAGATGCTCGCCACCGCCCGCGCGCTCTGCACCGAACCGCGCTACCTCTTGCTGGACGAACCCACTGAGGGCCTGCAACCCTCGATGATCGCCGCCATCCGCGAGGTTGTCCTGCTGACGCGTGATCGCGGCGCCGGGGTGGTGCTGGTGGAACAGCGCATCGACGCCGTCCTCTCGCTTGCCGACCGCGTGACCTTTGTCGAGAACGGCCAGACGCTGGAAACCCTGCCCATCGCCACCCTGCGCGCCGACCGGTCGGTGATGGAGCGGCACCTGGGGGTGTAACCCGCTTGTCGTCCGTACGGTTGGACGGCAAGATGACGCGAAACCATGCGGACATATTCTGATGCCCCTTTTCGAGATCACCGCCGATAGCATTCAGCCAGTCACGCGAACCACGTTCATCCAGGCACAAATGCATGAGCGCCGTGATCTGCAACGTGTGTTGCGCGAGAATGTCTCGGTCGTTGCCCCTGATACGATGGTTATCGCCGAGGAGTTTGGTGACTGGGAGGATTCACGCCGCCGTATTGACCTGCTGGGAGTAGACCGCGACGCCAACCTCGTGGTGATCGAGCTTAAGCGAACGGAAGACGGCGGCCACATGGAGTTGCAGGCGATCCGTTACGCCGCGATGATTTCCGCGATGACGTTCGACAAGGCTGCCGAGGTTTATGACCGCTATCTCAAACAGCTAGGCCAGGACGACGTGCAGGCGAGGTCCGATTTGCTGGATTTTCTGGGATGGACAGAAGCTGAGACAGACGCCTTCGGTTCAGATGTCAGGATCGTTCTCGCGTCAGCGGAATTCGGGCCAGAGCTGACAACTTCCGTTCTCTGGCTTGCAGACCGTGGTATCGACATTCGCTGCGTGCGCCTGCAACCCTACGCTCTGGGCGACAAGATGCTGGTCGATGTGCAGCAGATCATTCCATTGCCCGAAGCCGCGGATTACCAGGTTCGCATTCGCGAAAAGAGCCGCAAGGAACGTGAAGCGCGGGTGGGAGGCGCGGACCACTCGCGCTACGAGTTGACGATTGGCGATAGACACTATGGGTCGGGGCCAAAACGACGCATCATCCTCCAGGTATTCCTGCATCTTGCGCGCAACGGCGAGGTTCCGGAGCACATCGCCGGACATTGCGGACCTCGCGCCAATCGCGCACTGATCGGCGTGGATGGCGACGTGGGCCAGGAGGAGTTCGTCCGTCTCGCGACTATGGCACGGGCAGGCAGATTCGACCCTATTCGGTATTTTTGTGCCGACGACGAACTGCTCCATCGCGAGGGACGGACCTACGCGTTTCTCAACCAGTGGGGCGGCGAAGACTGGCTTGCGGCGATGAACGGCCTGCGATCCGCCTTCCCGCACCATCGCATCGACTTCGTGAAGTCGGAGTAAAGGCAACACCCCCCGCAAAATCGGCCCATGCGGAAATTTTAACGAAGCTGCGCGAAAATCCCGTGTTATAGCCCCCCGAAAGACAGGACAGGACGGGGCATGAGCAGCAGCAACGCGAAACTGGAAGATGCGGTACGGTCGGCGATCCTGGCCAAACCCTATGCGATCCTCGACGACCACGACCTGATGCACGCCCTGATCGCGGCCAACGAAAAGGCGATGGGCGGCAATGTCGTCGACCTGCGCGGCATCGTGATGGAGCGGCTTGAGGCGCGCCTCGACCGGCTGGAAGACACCCACCGCTCGGTCATCGCGGCGGCCTACGAGAACCTCGCCGGGACCAACCAGGTCCACCGCGCCATCCTGCGGCTGATGGACCCCGAAAGCTTTGAAGACTTCCTGCGCAACCTTGGCGGCGAGGTGGCGCAAATTCTCCAGGTCGACAAGATCACGCTGGTGCTGGAATCCGCCCAGGCCGAGGACGATCCGGCGGTCAGCCGTCTCGAATCCGTGCTGTCGGTCGCCGTTCCGGGCTTCATCGACGCCTACCTCACCCAGGGGCGCGGCGGGCATGTCCGCCAGGTCGTGCTGCGCCAGGTCCAGGAAGGCTCGCGCATCGTGCATGGCTCCGCCTCGGCCTGGGTCCGCTCCGAAGCCTGCCTCCGGCTCGATTTCGGCCCCGGCCGCCTGCCCGGCCTGCTGGCCTTCGGCTCCGAGGATCCGCACCAGTTCGCGCCCAATCAGGGCACCGACCTGCTCGCCTTCTTCGCCGGCGTATTCGAACGCACCATGCGGCACTGGCTGTCGTGAGCCTGCCCTCGCCTGCCGCCGCCGACGCCCTGGCCCGCTGGCTGGAGACGCGGTCGGCGCTGGAGGGCACGGCGGCGAACACCATCGACGCCTATCGCGGCGACGTGGCCGGGTTTCTCGGCTTCATGGTGCAGCACCGGGGCGAACCGCAGGGCCTTGCCGCGCTGCAACGCATCGGCGTCGGCGACATGCGCGCCTGGATGGCCGCCGCCCGCGCGCAGGGGCTGTCCGCCCGTTCGCTCGCCCGCAAGCTCTCCGCCGTGCGGTCCTTCATGCGCTGGCTGTCCGAGCGCGAGGGGATCGAGGTGACGGCGGTCCTGTCCGCCCGCGCGCCGCGCTTCACCAACAAGCTGCCCCGCCCTCTGGCCGAGGACGCCGCCCGCGCGATGATCGACACGGTCGAGCTGCAATCCGAAACCCCCTGGGTCGCGGCCCGCGACGCCGCGGTGCTGACCCTGCTCTACGGCTGCGGCCTGCGCATATCCGAGGCGCTGGGCCTGAGCGGCGCCGCCCATCCCCTGCCGCAGGTGCTGCGCATCACCGGCAAGGGTGGCAAGGAACGTGTCGTTCCCGTGATCCCCGCCGCCCGCGATGCAGTGGCCGCTTATGTCCGCCTCTGCCCCCACGACCTGGCACCCGACCGCCCGCTGTTCCGCGGCGTGCGCGGCGGCCCGCTGGCGGCGCGCCAGATCCAGGCGGTGATGGCCGCGACGCGGATGCAGCTTGGCCTGCCCGCCAGCGCTACGCCCCACGCCATGCGCCACTCCTTCGCGACGCACCTGCTCGAGGCGGGCGGCGACCTGCGCGCGATCCAGGAGCTGCTGGGCCACGCCTCGCTCTCCACCACGCAGGCCTATACCGCCGTCGACAGCGCCCGCCTGATGGAGGTCTACGAGAACGCCCACCCGCGCGCCTGACCCCTTGACCCCGGGCCGCTCAGCCCGCACCCTGTGCGTATCTTTTCAAGGTCTCCGGGCGCCCGCCCGGCCATTTTCAACGATCACCAAGGGATTTGCCCCATGCCGCAGTCGAACAATCCCCTCAAGCCCGTCGGTGACATTGCCCTGAAGCTCAAGAAGCGGCTGACGGCGATGCTGAAGCTCTGGCAGAAGATGTTCAAGAATCTGCTGGGCTTTCTCAAGAACCTGATCGGCGCCATCAAGAAGGGCCTGACGCAATTCATCGCCTCGGTCGGCAAGCACGTTGCCGACGGCTTTCTCAGGGCCGCCGACAAGCTGATCGCCGCCGCCGCCGGGCTGCTGGCCGACCTCAGGGAAGGCGTCCTCGGCATCGACAAGGTGCTCGACCTCATCGCCAAGGCCACTGACCCCCGCGCCGTCATCGCCCGGCTGAAATCCTTCATCAAGAAACTGGCCCAGGCCGTCGCCGCCCTGCTGGCCAGGATCATCGCCTTCATCGCCGAACTGAACGTGATCGCCCCGCTGCTGCAAACCATCGACAGCTTCCGCGCCGTGCTGCAACTGCTGTTCAAGTGGGTCGCCCAGGTCAGCGGCGCGCTGTCGGTGGTCAAGACGGTGCGGGCGATGCTCAAGAAGGCCCTGACCGAGGTCAAGACGACGATCAAGGAGGTCGCCGAGATGATGCGCGAACTGGCCGCGATACCGGCATGAACCGGCATCGCGCGGCGGGGCAGGGGGAAACTCTTTGCATCCGCCGCCCGCTGCTGGCACAACTCGCCCTCATGACAGCCCGCGCCAGCGCCATTCTCGTTCACCTCTTCACTGCCACCGGGGCGGTCTTCGCCATGCTGGCGATGCTGGCGGCGGTGCAGGCCAAGTGGGATCTGATGTTCCTCTGGCTGGTCGTCGCCTTCTTCGTCGATGGCCTCGACGGCCCGCTGGCGCGCCGCTACGACGTCAAGCGATACGCGCCGCAGTTCGACGGCGTGCTGCTCGATCTGATCATCGACTACCTGACCTACGTGTTCATTCCCGCCTTCGCCCTGTTCTCCTCGGGGCTGATGGACGGCTGGACCGGCTGGGTCGCGATCATCGTCATCACCTTCGCCAGCGCCATGTATTTCGCCGATACGCGGATGAAGACAAAGGACAATTCCTTTTCCGGCTTCCCCGGCTGCTGGAACATGGTGGTGCTGGTCTTCTTTGCGCTCAAACCCGATTTCTGGGTCTGCCTGATCATCGTCACCGTGCTGGCCGCGACGATGTTCGTGCCGCTCAAGTTCATCCACCCCGTCCGCACCGAACGCTGGCGCGCGCTCAGCCTTCCGGTGGCGCTGGCCTGGACCTTCTTTGCCGGCTGGGCCGCCTGGGTCGATTTCCATCCCCAAAGCTGGGCGCACTGGGGGCTGATCGTGACCAGCTTCTACCTGCTGTTCGCGGGCATCGCGCAGATGGTGATTCCCCAGCGCGGCTAGGCCAGCCGCCGCAGCCGTCCCTCGCCCGCCACCATGTCGGTCGCCACCGCGCCGACCCACATGCAGAACAGGGCCAACCAGGCCGTCGCCACGAAGATCGACCCGCCCGTGACACCCGCGCCGATGGCGCATCCGCCTGCCAGCATCCCCCCGAAGCCCATCAGCGCCGCCCCGATCATCGCGCGGCGCATCGTGGCCGGGCCGTCGAAGCCTTCGAACCGAAATTCGCCCGCCAGCAACGACGACAGCAGCGCGCCGAGCACCACGCCCGGCACCAGCCCGACGTCGAACTCCAGCACCGCGCCGCGTTCGAGGAAGAACATCAGCGTATGCGCAGACGGGCCGGTGAATGTCGCGCTTTCGATCTGGACCGGCTCGAAAGCCACCTGCGCCAGCGCCGAGGTCAGCGCCCAGCCCACCGCCACGGCAAAGCCGACACCCGAGGCAAAGACCAGCCGCGCCGCGCCGATCCGGTTGTGCCGCGCCAGCCCAAGCGCCACCACGGCAATCCCCAGCCCCAGAACCAGCCCGAAGACGTCGGGCAGCCCCAGCGCCGCCAGCAGGTCGACATTGCGCCCGCCCGGCGTGATCCACTGCGCCGCGATCCGGTCCCTGAGCGGCGACAGGATGCCCGACAGGCTCATCTGCGCCACCACCGCAAAGATCATCCCCGACACGACCGACCGCAGGTTTCCCGTCGCCGCCAAGACCAGCAGCCGCCCCGAACACCCCCGCGCCAGCACCATGCCGGCCCCGAACAACAGCCCGCCCAGGATCGCCCCCGACCAGCTGCCCGGCACCGCCATCATCCGCGCCTCGTTCACGTTCAGCAGGCCGCCCAGCCGCGCCAGCTGCACCCAGACCAGCGCGGTGGAGAAGGTCAGCAGCCAGACCGACACCGCGGGCCCCAGCCCGCCCCGCGCGAATTCCACCGTCGCTGCACGCAGGCAGAACCGCGACCGCTGCGCCGCGACCCCGAAGACCGCGCCCGTGACCAGTCCGAACAGCGCCGCCACCGGGGCCTCGCCCAGCCAGTCGACAAGAGGGACGATATCCATTTCAGGCTCCATGCATTCCGATGCTAGAATGTATCGCGGAGCGCCCCGCGTCAGCCTTGATCCATGTCATGCACCGCCCCGCCGAATTGCCCTCGCCAAGCCCGGGGAACAGGCGTATCTGCGACAGCATGTCCCGTACCGTGCGCCTTGCCGATGCCCACGCCCTGCCGTTCTGGCGCCGGCCCCTGACCCTGCTCTTCGTGATGGCGGTGGCGATGCCCATCGCCTTCAACGCCTGGAACGCCCTGCTGAACAACTTCGTGATCGAGGTCGCGGGCTTTGACGGCGCCGACATCGGCCTGCTGCATTCCGTGCGCGAGATTCCGGGCTTCCTTGCCGTTGGCGTCATCGTCATCTTGCTGTTCGTGCGCGAACAGGTGCTGGGGCTGGTGTCCCTGGCCCTGCTCGGCGTCGCCACGGCGTTCACGGCCTGGTTCCCCTCGCTGGGCGGCCTCTTGTTCCTGACGCTGCTCTCTTCCATCGGCTTTCACTACTACGAGACGGTCAACCAGTCGCTGCAACTCCAGTGGCTGCCCAAGGACCGCGCGCCCCAGATCCTCGGCTGGATCCTCGGCGCCGCCTCGGCCGCCACGCTGGTGGTCTACCTCCTGATCGCGCTGAGCTGGGAGACGCTGGCCCTTTCCTACAACACCGTTTTCATGCTCTCGGGCGGCTTCACCGCCGCCGTCGCCCTGTTCTGCATGATCGCCTATCCCCGGTTCGAGGCGCCGCATCCCCAGCTCAAGACCTTCGTCCTGCGCCGCCGCTACTGGCTGTACTACGCGCTGCAATTCATGGCGGGCGCGCGGCGGCAGATCTTCATGGTCTTCGCCGGCTTCATGATGGTCGAGCATTTCGGCTTCAAGGTCCACGAGCTGACCGGCCTCTACATCGTCAACCTGCTGATCAACATGGTCGCCGCTCCCTTCATCGGACGCGCCGTGGGCCGCTTCGGCGAGGGGCGGACGCTGTTGGTCGAGTATTCCGGCCTCGCCTGTGTCTTCCTGATGTATGGCGGCGTCTACTGGTTCGGCTGGGGCGTGATGCTTGCCGCCGGCCTTTACGTGATCGACCACATCTTCTTCGCGCTGTCGCTGGCGCTGAAGACCTATTTCCAGAAGATCGCCGATCCGCAGGACATCGCCCCGACCGCCGCCGTCGCCTTTACCATCAACCACATCGCCGCCGTGTTCCTGCCCGCCGCGCTGGGCCTGCTCTGGGTGATCTCGCCCTCCGCCGTCTTCCTGCTTGCCGCCGGCATGGCCTGCACCTCCTTCGGTCTCGCCCTGCTGATCCCGCGCGACCCTGCACCGGGGCACGAGACGATCCTCGCCCAGCCCGTCGCTGCCCCCGCCGAATGAGCACGCCGGGCCGTTTCGTCACCGGCTCGACCATGGGCCACATCGTGCGGATGACGATGACCGGCACGCTTGGCATCACCTTCGTCTTTCTCGTCGATGCGGCCAACCTGTTCTGGGTCAGCCAGCTTGGCGACCCGAGGCTGGTCGCCGCGATCGGCTTCGCCTTCGCCATCCAGTTCTTCTCGGTTTCCATTGGCATCGGCCTGATGATCGGTGCCGTGGCGATAATCTCGCACGGCATCGGCGCCGGGCAGCGCGACGAGGCGCGCCACCGCGCCACCGGGGCGGCGATCATCGCCTGCGCCATCCAGGCGGCCGTGGCGATCCTGATCGTCACCTTCCGGCACGAGATCGTCGGCGCCACCGGCGCGACCGGAGATACCGCCTATCTCGCCGCCCGTTACCTGTCGATGTCCGTCCCTTCGCTGCCGATCATGGCGATCGCGATGATCGCCAACGGATCGCTGCGCGCGCAGGGCGACGGCGGGCGGTCGATGGTCGTGACGCTGACATCGGGCGGGGTGGCGATGGTGGTGGACCCGGTGCTGATCTACGTCCTCGGCATGGGGCTGGACGGCGCGGCGTTGGGGGTCGTCGTCTCGCGCTGCGTGATGCTGACCATGGCGCTCCGGTTCGCCATCGGCACCCATGACCTGCTGGCGAAGCCCCGCCTGATCGACGTCCGCGACACGCTGGGCCCTTTCCTGCTGATCGCCTTCCCGGCGATCCTGACACAGCTCGCCACGCCGGTCGGCAACTACCTGATGACCCACGTCATGTCGCAATTCGGCGACGATGCCGTCGCCGCCTGGGCCGTCGTCGGCCGCATGACCGTGCTGGCCTTCGGCGGGGTCATGTCGCTGTCCGGGGCCATCGGCGGCATCTTCGGCCAGAACTGGGGGGCGGGCCAATACACCCGCCTCAGGCGCATCTACCGCGACGCGATCCTCTTCGGCCTCGGTTACACCCTCGTCACCTGGGCGCTGCTCGTCCTGGTCGGCCCCGTCGTCGCCGCTGCCTTCGATCTCAGCCCGCAGGGCACGCAGGTGCTGCGCGCCTTCACCCATATCGGCGCCGGCGGGTTCATCTTCGCCTGCGCGCTTTTCGTGTCGAACGCCGCCTTCAACGCGCTGGGCCGCCCGGCGCGGTCGACCCTGACCAACTGGCTGCGCGACGGGGTGCTGACCCTGCCGCTGGCGCTCTGGCTCGCCGCGAGTTTCGGCGCGACCGGCGTGATCTACGCCCAGGCCGCCGCCAATCTCGCCGTCGGCGGCTTCGCCGCCTGGTGGGGCTGGCGGTTCGTCTGCTCGTTCCGCGAGGAAGAGCCCGTGCCGGTTGATCTTCCGCCCACGCGGCCCTATCCCCACGCCGACCGCTTCCGGAGACGCTGATGACCACCACCTGGACCGCCCTCACCACCCTCGCGGGCAAGACCCCGGCCGAGGCGCTGGGCGAGGCGATGGAGCATCTCACCCCCGAACCCACCGGCGTCGGCGTCTTCGAGATGGAGGACGGCTCGGGCCTGTGGGAGGTCGGCGGCTACTTCATAGAACCGCCGGACGAGGTGGCGCTGGCCCTGCTTGCCGCCGCCTACGGGGCGAAACCCTTCACCGTGTCGGAAGTGCCCGAAACCGACTGGGTCGCCCACGTCCGCCGCGAACTGTCGCCCGTCGTCGCAGGGCGCTTCTTCGTCTACGGC
>JAGRMS010000218.1 GCA_020441135.1 Pseudooceanicola sp. | reverse complement strand
TCCGCCCAGCAGGTCGTCCCAGTCGTCCGGGATCAGGTTCTGCCCGCCGCCGGACGCCCCCGGCCGATAGCTGTCGTGAATGCCCGCGCTGTGCGACGGCAGGCTCGCGCCCTCGCCCTCGCGGCCGTCGGGGGTCTTTTGGAAGAACGGATCCTCGTCCTCGCCCATCGGCGGCAGCAGTTCGTCGATGGGATCGACCGGGTTGAACTGGCTTGGCCCGGTCGGCTTGCTTTCCGGCCCCAGCAGGCTGTCGAGGAAATCGCCCCCCGGCCCCGGCGCGTCGAGCAGGTCCAGCGGATCGGGCGCGCGGCTGGCATCGCCGTGGGAAATCCCCCCCGCCGCGGCAGGCGGCGCGATCAAATCGTCGAAATCGGGCACGTCGCCCGCGATCTGCACCACCAGTTCGTAGTTTCCGACCGTCAGCACGTCGCCGTTGTTGAGCGGTGTCGGCGTCCGGCCCAGCGGGATCTTGGAGTAGTTCAGGAACGTCCCGTTGGTCGACAGGTCCACCACCACGACGTTGCCGTTGTGGTCCTCGATCACGAAGTGGTTCTTCGACAGCAGCCGGTCCGGATCGGGCAGCACCATGTCATTCGCGGGTCCACGGCCCACGGTCATGCTGCCGCCCTGCATGCTGACAGGGCGGGCGTCTCCGGGCATCGTGCCAGAGCTCTGGAATTTCAGCGTGACCGTCATGCTTCGGTTGCTCAGCCTCCCGTCAGGACCGTGAGTTCGCCCAATACGGCCATGCCTCCGCAACCGCAACTGTCCAGCATGCGCGAGGCGGGCATGCTCTGGATCAGAACCGTCGCAGAGCCCTTGACCAGCGGATGCGGGCCGACGCCGACGTGGTTGTCGCCGATGCGCGCGGCGGGCTTGCCCGCCACCAGCGTCATGACCGCGCAGACGAAGGCGGTCGCCGAGGGACCGGGCACCGGACCGGCGGGCGTGGGGACGCACAGGGCGCAAACCACCGGGTCGCCCAATCTGTGCTGCGGCATGCACATGGTCAGGTCTCCTTTGCCTTGGCGGCGATACGGCCATTGCCGCCGCGCGCGATGTCCAGCGCCCGGTCGATCAGGACGGCCTTATGCTCTTCAAATCTATCAGAGAGCCGACCGAGCGCCACCATATTCATGGCGTAGGCCGACAGCGCCGACGCGCCCGGCGGGGCCGGATGCTCCTTTGCCTCGCCGGTGCCCAGCGTGCCGTCGGCGAACAGCGCCGCGCGGGCGCAATGCACCGTGTCGTCGTCGGGCAGCGCGTGGTCCATCGCCTCGCGCAATGGCTCGCGGTTGTCCTCGTTCGGCTTGAACACCCAAGCCTCGGCCACCGCCAGCGGCATCGGATCGGCATCGGACTTCGGTCCGACGTAATCGCGCGCGGCGAGGCAGGCCCACCAGACCCGCTCGCGCCCGGGCAGGGCCACGCCCAGCAGGATCAGCATGTCGACCCAGGCGTCCTTGGCATCGAGTTCGGCCAGGACCGCGCCGGTCTTGGCGCTGGCCGGGGCCTCCAGCGGAGTCTTCAGCCGGATATTCGCCTCGGCCAGCATCTTGGCCGCCGGGACATCGGGGATCTTCGTCAGCTTGGCAAAACGGTCGGTCATGAGGGCACCTAGTTGATCATGACCAGCGGGCCGCCCTTGACCATCATGAGGGGCTCGCCCTTCACGGTGGTCATCGGCGACTTCATCGTCGCCATGCCTGAGCCCTCGATGTTGATCATCGGCCCCTTGATGGTGACGCCCGTCGGGTCGATCTTGATCGACGATCCCATCACCTTCAGCTCGATGCTCTGCATCGCCTCGAAGGTGATCTTGCCCAGGTCCGCCTTGGTGTCGATGTTGCCCATCTTCACCGCCGTCGTCTGGTTGCCCATCTTGACCGTGTTGGACTGGTTGCCCTGCGCCACCTCGGTCGTCATGTTGCCGGTGATCGTCTCGGTATACTTGCCCTCGACCTTCTGGGTCTTGTCGGTCTTGATCTCGATCAGCTGGCTGCCGGTCTCGATCTTGTATTCCTCGTCGCCCTTGGCGATCGTATAGTAGTGGTTGCCTTCCTTGATCGTGCGGGTCACGTCCTTCTTGATCACCTCGGACAGGCAGCCGTCCGCGTCATGGGCCCCGGCGTCAAGCTCGTCGTAGCCGATGGTGGTCACGGACTTGTTCTTGATCAGCCACTGGTGGTCCTTCTGCGCCTGCATGCGCATCATTTCCTCACCCTTCTTGTCCTCGAACATCACCTCGTTGTATTCCTCGGCGCCCCCCGACTTGGTCGAGCGCGAGCGCATCCCGAACTGGGCGGCGTTGTCGGGATAGGCCCAGGCGGGCTTGGTGTCGGCGTTCCAGAGCATCCCCGTGCAGATCGGCCTGTCGGGGTTGCCCTCCTCGAACTGGATGACGACCTCCTGTCCCATGCGCGGGATGGCGACCAGGCCCCAGTCCTTGCCCGACCAGGGCGTCGCCACCCGGATCCAGCAGGAGGAATTCTCGTTGTTCTCGCCCTCCCGGTCCCAGTGGAACTGCACCTTGATCCGGCCATGTTCGTCGGTCCAGATTTCCTCGCCCTGCTTGCCCACCACCATGGCGGTTTGCAGCCCCGAGATCGTCGGCCACGGGGTTTTCCGCTTGCTGCGATACTGCACGCTGGTCTTCAAGGCGACGAAGTAGCAGGCGTAATCCATGCTCTCCATCTCCTTGGGATAGGTCAGGTCGGGCCGGTCGCGGTCCTGCCGGTTCGGCTCCAGCCGGTGGGTCTCGGACGGGCGGATGTAATGCACCGCCTCGGTCACGAGGTAGGGGTTGTTCTCGCCCTGCGGTCCTTCGGTCAGCGAGAAGGTATAGCCGATCGCCAGGTTGCGCGAATTGGTGACGCCCCTGCGCAGCTGGAATCCAACCTCTTCCGCCTGCATCCGCACCGTCGCCAGCCGCGTGCCGCGCGCCGTGTCCTTCCGGTAATGGCCCGGATAATGATACACTTCGTAGTTCTTGTGCGAATGCGACGCCTCGACCGCAATCGTCGGCTTGACCGTCTTCTGATCGGCGGTCGGCGTCAGCATGTCGTAGTCGTCCAGCGTCACCTTGCCCGAGACAACGCTTTCCGCGCTGGCCCAGTCGGTGACCTTGTTGCCCTGCTCCTGGCCCTTCCCGCCCGAGCCCGAGAACTCCAGCTCGGCCATGCCCGGCGTCGCCCGGTGCGAGCTGGTCTTGTCGTCGCAGAGGATCAGCTTGTTCTTGTCGCCACTGTCCGGCGCGTTGTCGAAGAAGAAATACATCCCCTCCTCCTCCATCAGCCGGCTGATGAAGTCATAGTCGCTTTCGCGGTACTGCACGCAGTATTCGCGCGTCTCGTAGGTGGCGCTCAGTTTCTTGGTGAAGTCGATGAAACCGTATTCGCCGAAGATTTCCTCGATGATCTCGACCGCGGTCTTTTCCTGAAAGATCTTGTTGTCGGACGTGCGCGTCAGCATCCACAGCCAGTGCCGCAGCGTGGCGAGATACTGCACCTCGGTGCCCTTGGCGCCGACCTTCTCGCCCAGCCGCTCGACCGAGGTGACGAAGCCTTCGAACCGCCGCTTCTTGCTGTCGTTCAGCTCCAGCTCGACCCCGATGGTCTGGCCCACCAGATCTTTCATCGTGATCGGTTCCTGGGTCACGAACTCTACCGACATCTCGGTCAGCTCGCTGAACTTCTCGCGGATAATCGCGCCGGTGAACCAGAGCTTGTCCTCGGCGCGCAGCTCCGTGATCTTGCCCTTCAATTCAATCTTGACGTTGGCCATGGGGCTGTCCTTTCAAACTCGGGGGCAGCAGATACTGCCACGGGCATCGCATCAATGAACTGGATCACAGTCCGTCCAGAAGGGCGGCGAGATCCGCGTCGACATCGCCAGACGGCGCCGCCACGTCGTCGCCGAACCCCGCCAGCAGGGCATCCAGATCGTCTGCCGGTGCGGCGGCCTCGGCCTTCTGCGGCTTCGGCATCGCCTTGCGTTCCGGCTTGGTCGGCGGCGGCGGCGGCTCGCCGGTCCAGGGCCCGCGGATTTCCCCGCCGCCCATCGCCTGGAACGATGCCAGCCGCACCTCGTCGCGGCCCTTGACCGAGACCACCGGCATGAAGCCGCGCGCCATCACCTTTTCCACCGTCGCCAGCGTCAGGTTGCGTTCGGTGCAGGGCAACGCCACCTGGTCGCCATGCCGGTCCTCGACAAAGTGATAGGGCATGCCGCCAAGGCTCATCACCTTGCCCAGCTGCATCGACTTGCCGAATTGCTTGAAGGAACGCGCCAGCAGGATCGCCACCAGCACCACGGGGTTGGCCCAGAGCATCCCCGACAGCCCTTCGGCCATGGTGAACTCCTCGAAGTCGAACTCGTAGCACGGCTCGGTCTTCTCGCCATAGGGCCGCCGCAGCAGGAAGCGCGGCGTCGCCAGCCCGAGGTATTTCGCCTCGGCCATGCCCCGCAGATCGTCCCAGGCCCTGGCCACCAGCGGGTGCCGGTCCTGTTTCTCGACCTCCATGAACGCAGGCGACATCGCCGCGAAGAAGGGCGCGTCCACATGCGCCGCCGCCCGCGCGACCAGGCTCAGCAGCTCGGCATGGGGCGGCGTTTCCTCGAAGGTATAGAGCCCGAGCAGCGCCGAATAGCCACCGCGCCCGTTCTCCTCGTCCAGCGGCTCGCCCGTCAACAGCCTGACCAGCCCGCTTTCGGCCAGATCCCGGGCCGAGGCGAGGTCCGCCGCGATTTCCTCTGCCGAGACGTCGTACAGGATCACGTCCAGCGTATCGTCCGTCTCGACGCTGCGGGCGATCAGGTCGATCGACCGCCACTGCGCCTCGAGCGACTGGAATTCGGGGTGGTGCAGCACCAGCCGCATCGCCGCCGACAGCGATTCGTCGACCGCTTTCTGCATCGCCTTCTGGTCGGCATTCGGCACCGCGCGGATATGCGGCCCGACGATCCGCGCCATCAGCTCGTCCACCGGCGAAGCCTCGGCCAGTTTCGCGCCGGTATCCCCGATCAGCCGCTGGAAATCGGTCAGCCGCAGGTCCGCCGGCACCGCGTTGCCGCCGGATCGCAACCGGGCCGGGGCCGCGTAGGTGCCGTGCTTCTCGCTCCATTCCTTCAGCCGCGCCGCCGCCGTCTGCGCCGTCGCGCCCATGCCCAGCTGCTGTTTCAACCCGACCAGCTCGGCGAAAAGCTCCACGTTTTCATAGAGCTCGTCCGGGTGCATCGCGTCGAGGCCCTTGAGCTTGACCTCCACACCCGCGCCATCCTTGCCGACCGGCAGCACCAGCGTGGTCCTGAAGCCCTCGATCACCTCTTCCGCCGTGTCCGGGTCCAGCAGGATCGGCTTGCGCACCGCCAGCTTGTCGCCGGTTTCGAGGATGCCGCGCGCCGCCCGGCCCGAGAAATCGCCGAAGATCGCCATGCGGAACCGCTTGCGCTTCAGTTTCTGCGGATCGGGCCTTTCCGCCGACAGCACGCCGAAATCGAAATCCAGATCCATCAGCTCCGCGCCTCCCCCGGCCTCTGCCCCACCCCCGAGATCGCCGAGCAGGTCGTCCAAAGCCCCGCCGTCCGCCGCGGCAGGCGCGGGCTCTGCCGCCGGTTCCGGCGCCCCCAGATCGCCCAGCAGATCGTCCAGATCATCCGCCGCCGCCGCCGCAGGCTCCGGCTCCGGTTCTGGAGTGGTCTCCGGCTCTCCGAGGTCGCCCAGCAGGTCGTCCAGGTCGTCCGCCGGTGGTGCGGCGGTTGCCGCGACGGGCTCCGGGTCCGAAGCGGTTTCCGGCTCACCCAGGTCTCCCAACAGGTCGTCCAGGTCTTCTGCCGGTTGGACGACAGCCGCAACAGGCGCAGGTGACGGAGTCGCTTCGGGCGCGCCAAGATCCCCCAGGAGATCGTCCAGATCGCCTGCATCCCCGGCCGGTTCGGCCTCGACGGTTGGCTCCGGCTCCGGCACGGGCTCCGGCTGTCCCAGATCGCCGAAGAGGTCGTCCAGACCATCCGCCTCGGCCGGAGCACTTTCCGCCGCACTCGTCACGTCGTCCAAACCAACCGTCTCGACCGTAGGCGCGTCCGGCTCTGCGGGGTCGCCGAGATTGCCCAACAGGTCGTCCAGCCCATCCGGTTCCGCCGCCACCGCCTGTTCGGGCTGAGAGGTGTTCTCGAGGCCCAACAGATCGTCCAGTCCGTCCGCCGCCGCCGACGCCACGGTGGCGATCGCCGTCTCCGGCTGGCCGACGTCCCCGACCATGTCATCCAGCCCATCCGGCTCGGCCACCGGGTCCGGCGCCGCCGTGGCAATGGCGTCGGGCTCGCCCAGCGCCCCGATGAGGTCGTCCAGCCCGTCCGGTTCCGCCTCGACTGGCGGCGACTCTGCCGTGCGCAGGGTCTCAAGCGCGCTGGTGCCGTCGTCCGCAGGCGCCGTCCCTGTGTCCAGTCCCAGCAAGGAGTCGAGCGCCGCACTGTCGTCCTCGGGGGCATCCTCCGCAACGGCCACGCTTCGCAGCGAGTCCAGGGCGTGAGAGCCATCCTCGGCGGGCGTCTCCTCCACGGCAACGCCCCGCAAGGCGTCGAGCGTATCCGAGCCGTCATCAACGTGTGTGTCTTCGGTATCGCCCAGGCGCAACGAATCCAGCGCGGCGGTCCCGTCCTCGGCGGGTGCCTCCTCCGCCGCAACGCTGCGCAGGGAGTCAAGCGCGGACGTATTGTCCTCGGACGCGGCCTCTTCGACGGCAATGCCTTTCAACGAATCCAGCGCCGCCGAACCGTCGTCGGCGAGTGTCTCTTCGACCACCACCCCGCGCAGGGACTCCAGACCGGCGGACCCGTCGTCTGCCTGGGTCTCGTCGACCGAGACCCCGCGCAGAGACGCCAGAGCACCGGCTCCATCCTCGGCGGGCACTTCGTCCACCG
>JAGRMS010000217.1 GCA_020441135.1 Pseudooceanicola sp. | reverse complement strand
ACGACCTGACGCAGATGACCTACGGCCTTTCGCGCGACGATGCCGGGCGCTTCATGTCGACCTACGTTCAGAAGGGGGTGTTCCGCGAGGATCCGTTCCATGTTCTCGATACCGACGGCGTGGGCGAGCTGCTGAAGCTCGGCGCCGAACGGGGCCGCGCGGCACGGCCGGGAATCACCCTGTCGATCTGCGGCGAGCACGGCGGCAATCCCGAATCAATCGCTTTCTGCCGGGAAGCGGGTTTCGACTATGTCTCTTGCTCGCCGTTTCGCGTTCCGGTTGCGCGGCTGGCGGCGGCGCAGCTTGCCATCAACCACAAGATGGGCGACCAGAAGTCGTCGCTTGCGCAGATGTTGTGGAAATGGCGCGGTCGCGGAAGAAAGTGAAACCGCTGAAAATTGATGCAACCCACGGGCGAATCGCACAAAACTGGACGTTTTGAGGAAAAGCGGCTATCTGGCTCGAGGCGCTGCGCGCCGATAGGCCCGTAACAGGGGCCGTTACCTGGGGGTAATTCATGATCAGGACTTTGATCGCGGCAGCGGTGTTGGTTGCCTTTTGTCTGCCGGGCGGGGCCATTGCCGACGCCAATCTGCAGACCCTTTTCCAGCGTGAGCAGACGTCGCTGGCGAGTATGCCCGAGCGGCATATCAAATCGCTCCTGAACGTCTCGAAACCGCGGGCGCGCGTGCGGCCCGAGGCGGCGGCCTTCACGCAGGGCTGGCTCGACAGCCAGCCGGAGGCGCAAGGGGACGAACAGTGGCGATGCCTGGCCGAGGCGCTGTATTTCGAGGCGCGGGGGGAGACGGTGAAGGGCCAGTTCGCGGTGGCGGAGGTCATCATGAACCGGGTCAAGAGCGCGCGGTTTCCGACCACGCTCTGCGGGGTGATCAAGCAGGGGACGGGGCGGCGGTACCAGTGCCAGTTCACCTATACCTGTGACGGCCACAAGGACGTGATCGCGGAACCGCAGGCCTTCCGGCAGGTGGCGAAGGTGGCGCGGGCGGTGATCGACGGGCTGACCGGCGGGCTGACCGGGGGGGCGACGCACTACCATACCACGGCGGTGCGGCCGTCCTGGGCGCGGACCTATACCCAGACGGCGCGGATCGGGGTGCATCTGTTCTATCGGAATGCGAGTTACGTGACCGCCAGCAACTAGGGATTCGCGGCCCGAAACGGGGCCTGTCCCGGTCCCGCGCGAAAGGCCCCGGCCAGGGCGGGGGGCAAGCCCGATGAACCGGAACGGCAGGTCCGGGGAGTGAACCCGGAACACCGCGATGTTCCGGGTGTTGCAGTTTTCCGTGCGGCTTTCGACCAGAGACGCGGCCTGTCTGCCGGGCGCGGCCAGGATCGCGGAAAGGCGCGCGGGGCCGACCCGGAGGTCCGGGGAGCGTGCGACATCCTCCGCGCCCGCGGCATGCGGCGACGGGTTCGCGGGGGCCTGCTTCATCCGCACCGGCCGAGAGGGGCGGTGGGACGGGCCGAAGCCCCCATCACGCCTTGTACCGTGTCCCGTAGACCCGGTTCAGCTTGCGCATGCCGCCGATCCACTTGTCGTAGTTCTCAGCCTTGTTCTTCATGTAACCCAGCACCTCGGGGTGCGGCAGGACCAGGAAGGTCTCGGCGCGGATCGTCTGGACACAGGCCTCGGCCACCGCCTCGGGTTCCAGCATCCCGTTGATCGAGGCGACGCCGTCTTCGTGGCCGCGCGTCATCTCGGAGCGTACCGCCTGCGGGCAGAGGACCGAGACCTTGATGCCCTGGTCGCCATGCGTCATCGCCAGCCATTCCGCCAGCCCGACGGCGGCGTGCTTGGTCACGCCATAGGGGGCAGACCCCACCTGGTTCAGCAGCCCGGCGGCGCTGGCGGTGTTCAGCAGATAGCCGCCGCCCCGCGCCGCCATCCTCGGGACAAGGTGGCGGGCGGCCCAGACGTGGGACATCACGTTGACCTCCCAGATCCGCTGCCAGTCGTCGTTCTTCACCTCGGCCCCGCCGAGGGTCAGGATCCCGGCGTTCGAGCAGAACAGGTCGATCGGCCCGACCTCGGTTTCCACCCAGTCGATCAGCCCCGCGATCTCGCTTTCGCGGGCGACGTTGACCTCGGCGGCCACGCCGCCGATCTCGCGCGCCGTGGCCTCGGCCCCCGACAGGTTCAGGTCGGCGCAGACCACCTTCCTTGCCCCTTCGGCGGCGAATCGCACCGCCATCGCGCGGCCGATGCCGCTGGCCGCGCCGGTGACGACGACGATCTTGTCCTTCAGCTCCATGACGCCCTCCTCAGGCCCACATGTTCGACCCGCCGCAGACGGTCAGCGCCTGCCCGGTCATGTAGCGGCTGGCGTCCGACGCAAGGTAGACCGCCAGCCCGCAGAAATCCTCGGGCTCGCCCAGACGCCGCAGCGGGATGTCCTTCCTGATGCGTTTCTCGACCTCGGGGTTGTCCCAGAGTTCGCGCGCGAAGTCGGTCTTGATCAGGCCGGGGCAGATCGCGTTGAAGCGCACGCCGCTTGGGCCGAACTCCGCCGCGAGGTTGCGCACCAGTCCGATCAGCGCCAGCTTGGACATCCCGTAGGTGCCCAGCATCTCGGACGGCTTGAACGCCCCGATGGACGAGGTGAACATCATCGACCCGCTGCCCGCCGCCACCATGTCCGGCACCGCCAGCTGCGCCAGCCAGAGGTTCGCCTGCACGTTCGCCCGCATGGTCTTTTCATAGGCGTCGTCGGGGATCTCGGAGGTCTTGCCGTAATAGGGGTTCACCCCGGCGTTGCCGACCACCACGCCGATCGGCCCGACCTCCTTGCGCGTGCGCGCGACGAGGTCGGCGAGCTGGTCCTTGTAGCCGACGTTGCAGGCGATCCCCACCGCGCGTTCGGCGCCGACCTCTTCGTTGATCGCCGCCGCCGCGAGGTCGAGCTGGTCCTGCTTGCGCGAGGAAATCACCACCTTCGCGCCGTGGTGGGCGAGGGCGGTCGCCATCGCCAGCCCCATGCCCTTGGAGGCGCCGGTCAGCAGCGCCACCTTGCCGGTCAGATCGAACAGATGCATCACGGCCCCTCGAACATGCGCCCGCCGGTGGCGCCGCGCAGGCGCGCCTTGCGGTCGTTCGATGCCTCGAAGGACTTCACCTCGGCCCGCGCCACCACGTTGTGATGCACCTCGTCGGGACCGTCGGCAAAGCGCAGCGTGCGCTGTCCGACATACATCTCGGACAGCGGGAACCACTGCGACAGGCCCGCCGCGCCATGCACCTGCATCGCCTGGTCGATGATCTGGCAGGCCTTTTCGGGCACCATCGCCTTGATCGCCGAGACCCAGATGCGCGCCTCCTTGTTGCCCAGCACGTCCATCGCGCGGGCGGCCTTCAGCACCATCATCCGCATCGCCTCGATGTCGATGCGGGCGCGGCTGATCGTCTCCATGTTCTTGCCGAGGTCGACGATGCGCTTGCCGAAAGCCTTGCGGCTGATGGCGCGGTCAATCAGCATGTCGAGCGCCTTGTCGGCGGCGCCGATGGAGCGCATGCAGTGGTGAATCCGGCCGGGGCCAAGGCGCAGCTGGCTGATTTCGAAGCCGCGGCCTTCGCCCAGCAGGATGTTCTCCTTCGGGACGCGGACGTTGTCGAACTTGATGTGCATGTGCCCGTGCGGCGCGTCGTCATGGCCGAAGACGCGCATCGGGCCGATGATCTTGACGCCCTTGGCGTCGATGGGCACCAGGATCTGGCTTTGCTGCTTGAAGGTCTCGGCCTCGGGCGAAGTCTTGACCATGGTGATCATGATCTTGCAGCGCGGATCGCCGGCGCCGGAGATATAGAACTTTTCGCCGTTGATGACCCATTCGTCGCCTTCCAGCACGGCGGAGGTCGAGATGTTCTTGGCATCCGACGAGGCGACATTCGGTTCGGTCATCGCGAAGGCCGAGCGGATCTCGCCGTTCAGCAGCGGTTTCAGCCACTTTTCCTTCTGTTCCGGCGTGCCGACGCGTTCCAGCACCTCCATGTTGCCGGTGTCGGGGGCCGAGCAGTTCAGCGTTTCCGAGGCCAGCGGGTTCTTGCCCAGCTCCGCCGCGATATAGGCGTAGTCGAGGTTGGACAGCCCCTCGCCGGTCTCGGCATTGGGCAGGAAGAAGTTCCAGAGGCCATTCGCCCGCGCCTTGTCCTTGGCGGTCTGGAGCAGTTCCAGTTGCCCCGGCGCATAGGACCAGCGGTCGGCCCGGCCTTCGCCGAGGCGGTAGAATTCCTCGGTGATCGGATCGACGTTCTCGGTGATGTGACTGACCACGGCATCCAGCAAGGGCCGCGCCTTGTCCGACATCCGCAGGTCGTTCAGTTCGGGGGGGTGTTTCGCCATCGACATCTCAGCGGCTTCCTTTCAACGATTTTTCCAATCCGGTTTGCGTTTTTCGACAAAGGCTTGCACGCCTTCCTTGAAGTCTTCTGTCTTGGCGAGGTCCATCTGAACCTCGCGGCTGTATTGCAGGCTCTCGGGCAGCCCGTCCGCCACCGCCATGCTGTTCAGGATGCGCTTGGTCGCCTTTACCGACGACGGCGAGACCGTGCAGATCTGTTCGGCCAGTGCCATCGCGCGGGTCATCAGGTCGGCATGGGGCACCACCTCGTTCACGCAGCCCAGACGCAGCGCCTCGTCTGCGAGGATGGTCCGCCCGGTGATCATCATCTCCTGCGCCGCGAGCCGCCCGATGTAGCGGCTCAGGCGCTGTACGCCCGAGGCCGAGGCGAAGAAGCCGACCTTGACCTCGGGCAGCGCGAACCTGGCCTGATCCGAGGCGAGGATGATGTCGCAGGACAGCGCCGTCTCGAACCCGCCGCCCATGGCAAAGCCGTTCACCGCCGCGATGATCGGCTTTTCCAGATCGAAGCGCGACGACAGCCCGGCGAAGCCGCTGGGCGGCAGGCCCTTGCGCGTGCCGCCGCTTGCCGTCGCCTTCAGGTCGTTCCCGGCGGTAAACGCCTTGTCGCCCGCGCCGGTCAGCACCGCGACCCAGAGGTTTTCATCCGCCGCGAAGGCGTCCCAGCAGGCCGCCATCTCTTCGTGCATGGGCAGGTGGACCGCGTTGTAGACCTCGGGCCGGTTCATCGTCACCAGCAGGATATGCCCGCGCGTCTCGGTCTTGATAAATTCGTAAGCCATCAGACCTTCAGGCCCCCTGTATCGATTTCGGTGAATTTTCCGCCGCTTGCGGCCAGTTCCTTCAGCAGTTTCGCGGGCGCGAAGGCCGGGTCTTCGCGTCCAAGCGCCTCCATCCGCGCCAGGATTGCCGGCGCGCCCACCGTATCGGCGTACCACATCGGACCGCCCTTGTCGGCGGGCCAGCCGTAGCCGTTCAGCCAGACCACATCCACATCTGACGGCCGCTGCGCCTTGTTTTCCTCGAGGATCTTCAGCGCCTCGTTGATCATCGGATAGATGCAGATTTCGATGATCTCGTCCGGTTCCATCGTCACCGGCTCGGCCCCGGTGATGTCGCGGATGATCTTCGCCGTCACATCCGACGGGATCGGGCGGCGCGCCTCGTCATAGTCGTAATAGCCCGCCTTGGTCTTCTGCCCGCGCCGGTCGATTTCACACAGCGCGTCGCGGATCGGGTTTTCGGTCTTCGCGCCCTTCGACCAGCCGATATCCAGCCCCGCGAGGTCGGACATCTGGAACGGCCCCATCTTGAAGCCGAAGGTGTTCAGCGCCGCGTCCACGTCCCAGGGCATCACGCCCTTGTAGACCAGCTTGTTCGCCTGCCGCTGCCGCGCGAAGAGGATGCGGTTGCCGACGAAACCGGGGCAGACGCCGACCAGTACGGCGATCTTGTTGATCTGCCGGGCGAGGTCCATCGCCGTCGCCACGACATCCTCTGCCGTCTCGCGGGCGCGGACGATTTCCAGCAGTTTCATCACGTTGGCGGGCGAAAAGAAGTGTAGCCCGATGACGTCCTGCGGGCGCTTGGTCACGCTCGCGATCTCGTCGATATCGAGCGCCGAGGTGTTGGTGGCGAGGATCGCCCCCGGCTTCATCACCCGGTCGAGTTCGGCGAAAATCTTCTTCTTGAGCCCCATGTCCTCGAACACCGCCTCGATCACCAGGTCGCAGTCGGCCAGCGCCGCGATTTCCAGCGCGGGGGAATAGCGGCCCATCCGCGCCTCGACCTCGTCCTGCGGGAAGCGGCCCTTGTCGGCGCTGTTCTGGTAGTTCTGCCGCACGACGCCCAGACCGCGATCCAGCGCCTCCTGCTTCGTCTCGACAATCGTGACCGGGAAGCCGGCGGTGGCGAAGTTCATCGAGATGCCGCCGCCCATCGTCCCGGCGCCGATGATGCCGACCGTCTTCACCGCGCGGCGCGGGGTAGCGGCGTCGATCGCCGGCACTTGCCAGGCCATCTTTCCGGCTTCGGCGATATAGTCGGCGGTGGCTTGCACGTCAGGCGCGGTCATGTCGTCTCCTTCATCGTTTCAAGGCAGGCGCTGCGGATGCCGCGCCGGTCCAGCTTGTCGGTGGTGCCGCGGGGCAGGGGGGTGGTCTGGACCCAGATGCGTTCGGGCACCTTGAAGCGGGCGATGTGGTCCATCAAGAAGCGGCGCAGGTCTTCGCCGGTCACGTCGGCCCCGGGCGTCAGCATCACCGCCGCGCCGACCACCTCGCCCAGCCGTTCGTCCGGCAGCGCAAAGGCGCAGGCCTCGACCACCGCCACATGGCGGTGCAGCGCACCCTCGACGTCAAGGCACGAGATGTTCTCGCCGCCCCGGATGACGATGTTCTTCTTGCGGTCCACGATGGTGACGATCCCGTCGGCGTCGATCACGCCAAGGTCGCCGGTGCGCAGCCAGCCGTCCATCATCACCTCGGCCGTCGCCTCGGGTTTGTTGAGGTAGCACCGCATGTTGCAGGGGCTTCTTACAGTGATTTCACCAACCTCGCCGGGGGCGACGTCGCGCCCGGCGTCGTCGAGGAACCGCAGCTCCTGCACCGGCGGATAAAGCCGCCCGCAGACGCCGGGCCGCGCGACGTATTCCGGCCCGGCCAGCCCGATGCCGTTTGCGTTGGTTTCCGTCATGCCCCAGCCGGTGGCGATCTGCGCCGAGGGGAAGGCCCGCGCCAGCCCCTCGACCTGCGCCGCCGGGCGCTTGGCGCCGCCTGCACCGACGAAAACCAGCGTCGACAGCGCCGCCCCCTTGCGCGCGGCGGCGTTGACCAGATCGGCGCTCTGGGTCGGCACGCCGAGGAAGCGTGTCACCTGCTCGCGCTCGATCAGGTCCACCGCCAGATCGGCGTCCCACTTGTCCATCACCACCAGCTTGCCGCCCGCGGCGAGGCTGAGCAGGAACATCGGGTGCGAGGCGGTGACGTGGAACAGCGGCGTCACCACCAGGCAGGACGGCCGCAGGGCAGGGGGTGCGTCCGGGGGCGGCGGCGTGACCAGCGGCGCAAGCTCGCCCTGCATCAGCCAGGTGAACACCGCGTTCATCGCACCGCGATGGGTCAGCACCACGCCCTTGGGATGTCCGGTCGTGCCGGAGGAATACATGATGGCCATATCGTCATCGGTATCAAGGGCTTGCGCTGGCCAGTTGATGTCGTCGCCCGGCACGAACGGTTCTGCCAGACCTGCGCCATCTCGGACGCCGAACACGCGCAGGCCCAGAGGATCGACCAAGGGCGCCATCCGCCGGACGCGTTCGCCATCGGCAAAGACCAGCCGCGCACCGCTGTCGCGCAACCCGTAGTCGAGCTCTGCCGTGGTCCACCAGCCGTTGAGAAACACCGCGATACCGCCCAGCGAGGTGATCGCCATGAAGAGGATCAGCAGTTCCGGACAGTTTCGCATCGCGATGCCGACAGGCTGGCCCTTGACGACGCCGAGGTGTTGCAGGCCGTCCGCCGCGCGGCGGATGTCGGCGCAGAAGTCGGCGTAACTCCATCGCTCGCCGTGGAAAACCAGGTAGTCGTCGTGTCCGGCCTGCGGGCCATCGGCCCATTGCAGCAGGTCGCGCGTTGTTCCGGGGATGTTCGCGAAAGCCTTGTAGCGTTGCCCGCGAATCTCGGCCTCTGTCACCGCGTAAAGCGGGTTGGTCGCGGTGACATGGGCCACGGCCTCGGCCATCGTCATGGCGGTCACGGTGTCAGACCCCGCACGCGGCAAGACATACTGCAACTCCTCCCTCGGTGACGCTGTCAGCGCCGCGACTCCCTTGGGGAGGACGTTAGATAGCTTTGCCCGGGATGCCAATGCCGCTTGTCGGAATATCATTCCGCAGGTCGGATATTAACATAATACTGATTATGCGGATATTGGACAGCGGAAATGGCGGCCCCGCAAGGAGCCGCCCCACCCAGGTTCAGAAGAACGCCTGCAACCCGGTCTGCGCCCGCCCGAGGATCAGCGCATGGACATCGTGCGTCCCCTCGTAGGTGTTGACCGTTTCGAGGTTCATCATGTGGCGGATCACCTGGAACTCGAGGCTGATGCCGTTGCCGCCGTGCATGTCCCGCGCCATGCGGGCGATGTCCAGCGCCTTGCCGGCGTTGTTGCGCTTCACCAGGGA
>JAGRMS010000216.1 GCA_020441135.1 Pseudooceanicola sp. | reverse complement strand
TGCCGGGATCGACGTTCAGGTAGGGGTCAAGCTTGCGCAGCCGTACCGAGAAGCCGCGCGCCTGCAACAGCGCGCCGAGCGCGGCGGAAGCCAGCCCCTTGCCGAGGGAGGAGACGACGCCGCCGGTGATGAAGATGAATCGCGCCATAGGTGTCGCTGCCCCCGTGAGTGTTCGAAAACCTGCCTGTCAGGCCTCCGAAGAAACCCTGTGCCACGGGAGTCCACCTATAAGGGATTCGCGCGCCAAGGGCAAGACGACCGCAAGATGATGTTGCGGTAATTAACCGTTCTTCAAGGTGTTGTAGCCTTGTGGCGTCAGTCCGCCTTCGGCACCAGCGGCGCGTCGTCGCCGGGCGCGGGCGGCAAAAGATCAGTGCCTGTCGGCACTTGCACCGGCTCCGGCGCGCTGGCCGGGGTGGTTCCGATGCGGTCGAGCACCGAAGTGCCGGCCGATTTTTCCGCCGCGATGATGGTCAGCGCCAGCGAGGTGCAGATGAAGCCGATGGCGAGGAACCAGGTCAGCTTGCCGAGTGCGGTGGCCGCTGCCCGCCCGCTCATCACGCCGCCGCCGCCCATGCCCAGCCCGCCGCCTTCGGAACGTTGCAGCAGGACGATGCCGATCAGGCCGAAGGCCAGGATCAGGTGGACGATGAGAACGACGTTTTCCATGCGGAAGGAACTCCGGGACGGCTGACGGGGGGTATCTATGCAAGATCGCCCGCGGGGGCAAGGCATGTTTCCCGCTGGACAAGGTGCGCGGGGCGGGGGCAGTGTTCGGCCATGCCACATGATCACCACGACGACCACCCGCATTCGCTGTTGCCGTCCGACCCCGCGCTGCGGGTCAAGGCGCTGGAGACCATCCTGACCCGCAAGGGGCTGGTGGACCCGGCGGCGCTGGACGCGATCATCGACGCCTACGAGAACCGGATCGGGCCGAAGAACGGGGCCGACGTGGTGGCGCGGGCCTGGACGGACGAAGGGTTCCGGGCGGCGCTGCTGGAGGATGCCTCGGCCACGGTGCGCGAGCTTGGGTATTACGGGCGGCAGGGCGAGCACGTGGTGGCGGTGGAGAACACGCCGGCGCAGCACAACATGGTCGTCTGCACGCTGTGTTCGTGCTATCCGTGGCCGCTGCTGGGGATCCCGCCGGCCTGGTACAAGTCCGACGCCTATCGCGCCCGCGCGGTGCGCGAGCCGCGGCGCGTGCTGGCGGAGTTCGGGGTCTTCCTGCCTGACGAGACGGCGGTGCGGGTCTGGGATTCGACGGCCGAGATGCGTTACCTGGTGATCCCGATGCGCCCTGAAGGCACCGAGGGCATGGACCGCGCGGCGCTTGCGGCGCTGGTGACGCGGAACAGCATGATCGGGACCGGTCTGGCGAGGGCGCCGTCGTGACGCGCATCCACGACATGGGCGGGCGGTTCGGCTATGGTGCGATCCGGCCCGAGGGCGAGGACGAACCGCTGTGGCACGAGCCCTGGCACGCGCGGGCGATGGCGCTGACGCTGGCGGCGGGGGCGCTGGGCAAGTGGAACATCGACATGTCGCGCCATGCGCGCGAGAGCCTGTCGGTGCGGGACTACGCGAATTTCCACTATTACGAGAAATGGATCGCGGCGCTGGCCGACCTGCTGGTCGAGACCTCGGTGCTGACGGGCGACGACCTGAAGGGCGAGGGCGACGAGGGGCGACATCCGCTGTCCTACATGGCGCTGAAGCCCGAGAAGGTCGCCGAGGTGCTGGCCAAGGGCAGCCCCTACATCCGTCCCTCGATGGACGATCCCGACTATGGCCCCGGCGACACCGTGCGGGTGCGGCGAATGCCCGAGAACACTCATGTCGAGGGCGGCCATACCCGCATTCCGGCCTATGCGGCGGGGGCGCGGGGCCGGGTGCTGCGGCTTCAGGCGACCCATGTGCTGCCCGACACCAGCGCCCACGGGCTGGGCGACCAGGCGGAACCGCTTTACGCGGTGGCGTTTCCGGCGTCCGAGCTTTGGGCGATGCCCGAGCACCCTGGCGACGAGGTGGTGATCGACCTCTGGCAGAGCTACCTGGAACCGGCATGACGCGGCCCGAGCCCGCCTTTGCCGAGCCCTGGCACGCGCAGGTCTTTGCGCTCACGGTGCATCTGAACGAGACGGGACGGCTGCCCTGGACCGACTGGGCGGATCGCTTCGGCGCGACCCTTGCGCGGCATGGGCTGGCGCGCGACCTGGACGGCGGCGACGACTACTTCACCGCTTGGCTGGAGACGCTGGAGGCCGTGCTGGCCGAGACCGGCGCGGCGGACCCGAAGGAGGCAATGCAGGTGAAGCAGGCCTGGGAGACAGCGTATCTCGCCACCCCGCACGGCCAGCCGGTTCACCTGAAGGACTGAGTTCAGAACCGGAAATAGCCGCCGTCGATCTGCAGGAGCTGCCCGGTGTGATAGGCCGAGGCGACGCTCATCAGGTAGACGGCGATGCCGCCGAAATCGGCGGGCTCGCCCCAGCGGCGGGCCGGGATGCGCTTGCCCGCCGCCTCGGCGAACTTGGGCGTGGCCATGGCGTTTTCGGTCATGTCGGTGGCGATCCAGCCGGGCAGGATGGCGTTGGCGGTGATGCCGTAGCGGGCGAATTCCACCGCCAGCGCATAGGTCATCGCGTTCAGCGCACCCTTGGAGGCGGCGTAGTGCTGGTTGCGCGCGGCGCCCGAAACCGAAGCGAGCGACGAGACGCAGGCGAGCCGGCCGCCCGGATCGCCGGCCTCGGCGCGCGCGACCATGTGGCGCAGGGCGGCCTGGTAGGTGTGATAGACCCCGTCGAGGTTGACCGAGAGCACGCGCTGCCATTCGTCCGGCGTGATGTCGAGGAAGGACCGCGCGCCACGCCCCGAGACGCCCGCGTTGGCGATGCAGCCGTCGAGCCGCCCGAAACGTTCGAGCGTCTGCGCCATCGCCGCGTCCACCGCGTCGCGGTCGGCGACGTTGCAGGTGAAGGCCTCGGCCTCTGCGTGTGCCCGCAGGGTTTCCACCGCCCGCGCGTTCTTGTCGGCGTTGGTGCCCCAGATGGCCACCGAGGCCCCGGCCTGCGCCAGCGCCGTCGCCATGCCCAGGCCGATGCCGCCGTTGCCGCCCGTGACGAGCACGACCTTGCCGGTCAGGTCGAATGTCTTTCCCATTTGGTTCCCCTTATTCCGCCGCCTCTGCGCGGTTTATCGATGCCATTGCCTCTGCCGCCATGGCAAAGGCGGTCTTGCGCGCCGCGTGGTCGTGGATCTGCGCGTTGAAGATGATCTCGTCCGGGGCGAAACGGTCCACCAGCCGGGCGATCCCGGCCCGCACGGCGTCCTGCGGGCCCTGCACGGAGACCGCAAGGGCCTGGTTCACCATCCGCAGCATCGCCGGATCGACATGCGCCGCGATCTCGTCGACCGGGCGGGGCAAGGGGCCCGGCTGGCCTGTGCGCAGGCGGGCAAAGCCGAGTTGCATCGAGGATTTCAGGCGCAGCGCCTGCGCCTCGGTTTCGGCGCCGAAGACGTTGACGGCGAGCATGAAATAGGGCGCGTCGAGCGCCGCGGAGGGGCGGAAATGGGTGCGGTAGATGTCGACCGCCTGTTCCAGCGCCGCCGGGGCGAAATGCGAGGCGAAAGCGTAGGGCAGGCCCAACTGCGCGGCCAGTTCGGCGCCGTAGAGCGAGGAGCCGAGGATGTAGACCGGCACCTTCGTGCCCACGCCTGGCACCGCGCGGATCCGCTGGTCGGGCGCGGCGTCGCCGAGGAAGCCCATCAGTTCCACCACGTCGCGGGGGAAGTTATCCTCTTGCGCCATGTGGCGGCGCAGCGCCCAGGCGGTGGCGCCATCGGTGCCGGGCGCGCGCCCGAGGCCCAGGTCGATGCGGTCGGGATAGAGCGTGGCGAGCGTGCCGAACTGTTCCGCGATCACCAGGGGGGCGTGGTTCGGCAGCATGATCCCGCCCGACCCGACGCGGATTTTCGTCGTGTTTCCCGCGACATGGCCGATGACGACCGAGGTCGCGGAACTGGCGATCCCGGGCATGTTGTGATGTTCGGCCA
>JAGRMS010000215.1 GCA_020441135.1 Pseudooceanicola sp. | reverse complement strand
CCGCGCGGATCGGAGGTCGAGGTGACGGCGCCGCGCGCGACCCAGGCTTCGAGATCGGCGACGGAATAGACCACCCGGCCGCCGAGCTTGTGATAGGCGGGGCCGGTGCCATAGGTGCGGTGCTTTTCCAGCGTGCGGGCCGAGAGGCTGAGAAACACCGCCGCCTCCTTGGTGCGGAGGTAGCGGGGCGGCAGATCGGCGGTCTCGGGTCGCATCGGGCGTCCTCCGGCGGGAAACAGGATGCCACGGACGGGCCGCGGCGGAATGCGAGCACCCTGTCGGAGAACGGACGGCGGGAGGGATGGGGAAGGTTCGGGGCGCGAAATCCCCACCCCTCGCGCGGCAATCAGCGTTTGCGGCCGAGGCGCAGGAGCTTGCGGTAGCCGCCCCGGATCAGCCGGTTCGCTCCCTCGACCAGACCGATCACGCTGTCACGGAGGGCCGAAGTCTTCCAGGGCTCGGTCTCGACCCGGGACCGGCCATAGAGCGCGATGCCGATCTCCCGATAGCTCGCCCCTTCCCGGCGGCCGTCCGCCGCCTGCATCATCTGCCGGAATCGGCGGCGCTGATAGGCCGTCACGCGGCGGTCGGGCTTCGCAGGCCCGCCCTTGATCGCCAGCCAGAGCCGCAGGGCCGCCTCGATGCGGTCGGGGAGGGCCTCATCGAGCGGAAGAAGGAGCGCGGAGGCGCCCGTCGCATCTTGGCCGGGAAGGAGAAGGATTTGCGTCGGAGGATCGCCCGAGAGATGGGCATATGCCCCTTCTGGGACGTCACGCGGCGCGGAGAGCGGGCCGATGTCCAGCGGCGGCAGGTCGAGGAAGGCGGGCGCCGCGCAGATCAGCGCAATGGCGGGGTCGGCGAGCGGGGACCAGAAGACGGCCCCGCTCCGTCCGTCGAGTCCGGGCCGTGCCGGGAAATCGAAGCCCCCAATGGAGCTGGTCCTCCCGCGAACAAGCCTCGGTCTCGATATGTGCAGCGATCAGGCGGTCGAAATGCGCCTGATAGTCGTCCCAGCGGCGCAGGCATTCCCAGGCCAGGCCCTCGGGCGCGAGCGTCTCGAAATAGTTGTACCGCGCGCGGTCGCGCCAATGGGAAGTGTCCGGTCGCATCGGCCGCCTCCGCACATGTCAAGCAATGGTCGAGTGGGGAAACGATTCACTATCCCAGGGGTTGTGGCAAGCCATCGCCCTGGCATGCCCCGATGCCGGGACGACATCGCGAGACCGGATTATCTTCGCGACAGAAGATGCCGGTAACCGGTGCTGGTCATCCAGCGCGCGCGGGCGAGGTGGCTGTCATGGACCTGCCGCGCCCGATCAGGCTCCGCCGCAGGATCAATCCCGAAAATCACCGGCGCCGCTTCGGTCCAATCCGCACCCTCGGCGGCGGCGTCTAGCAGCCGCATGTAGAGCACCAGATGCGCGCGGTCATAGTCCGTGAGGTCGGACACCTCCGGCGCGGTCTCATCGAAAGGGTCGATCTCGGGCGGCATCTTTCAGTCTTCGGCGGGGCATCCGGCGCCCCGCGCCGTGGTGAGTGGATACGCGACTATATCCGGCGCCGCGCAAAAACACAGGCCGATCCGCGACCTGCGCCGCAGCATTTCAGCCCGCTCTGCCCGTCCCGCCGTGATCATGATCCAGTTGCCCCCCTGTCCGCGCCACCGTGCTCGGGCCGAGATCGCTATTACATATTATAGTTGATAAACTTAAAGTATGTAAATCGTGATCGTGCCGCGCATGGATATGCGCAAACTGGTCGGCCGGAACTTCGCCCGCCTGCGTCGGGAGAAAGGCCTGACACAGGAAGACGTCGAAACACGTTCCGGCTTCAGCCAACAATATCTCAGCAGTCTCGAACGCGGTCGACGAAATCCGACCGTGATCACTTTATTCGAACTTGCACAGGCGCTTGGCGTCAGCCATGTCGAACTCGTTTCGCCCGACGAGCAGGAATAAAGACAACGCGCAAGGATCTTGCTTCTCTTCGTGATCGGCAACTTGCGACAGCTAACGGGGATCAGAGGACACCGCGGGACGACCGGGCGTCCTAGGCCAGTTCGTCAGCGGTATATCAGCCTGATCGCAGACGAATGCGGTGTGGAGGCCCGGCGGCGGCGATCCTATTCGGTCGCCCGCAAGGCGACGGCCCCGGCCTTGCGGCGGGGGCGCATCGCGGGGCGCCTCAGCCCTCGCGCCGCCCGTTCGGGCGGGACCAGATCAGCGCATAGCTCTCGCCGTCCTCGTCGTCGA
>JAGRMS010000214.1 GCA_020441135.1 Pseudooceanicola sp. | reverse complement strand
ATTACGGCACCTCGCAGGCGCTGTTCGGCGTCGACATGGCGGTCGCGGCGGGGCAGGTGGCGACGCTGTTGGGCCGCAACGGCATGGGCAAGACGACGACGATCAACACCATCATGGGCATCGTGCGCGCCTCGGGCGGGTCGATCGCCTTCGAGGGCACGGAACTGGTCGGCCAGCCGAGCTTCCGGACGGCGAACCTCGGCCTTGGCCTGGTGCCCGAGGGGCGTCAGATCTTCCCGAACCTGTCGATGACCGAGAACCTGGTCGCCACCGCCTCGAACCACCTGAAGCTGCCCGATCCCTGGACCGTCGAGAAGGTCTTCGCGCTCTTCCCGGAACTCGCGACGCGGACCACGTCGATGGGCAACCTGCTGTCGGGTGGCGAGCAGCAGATGCTGGCGATCGGGCGGGCGCTGATGACCAACCCGCGCCTGCTGATCCTCGACGAGGCGACCGAGGGGCTGGCCCCGCTGGTGCGCCGCAAGATCTGGGCGGCCCTGACCGAAATCCGCGACCGGGGCATGTCGATCCTGGTGGTGGACAAGAACCTGTCGGACCTGATGAAGATCGCCGACCGCCACTTCATCGTCCAGCGCGGACGGGTGGAGTGGTCGGGCACCAGTGCCGAGCTGGCGGCGGACGAGGCGACACGGCGGCGGTATCTTGAGTTCTGACGGGGCGGCGGGGTAAACCCCGCCCTACGCCTTGCCTCGGCGACACCACGGGAACGCGCCTGCGGCGCGTGGCGCTCCGCGCGGGAGTATTTTTGAAGAAAAGAAGCCAGGGGCGCGGCGCTCCTGATTTCTTCTCTTTCCAAATATCTCCGGGGGAGTCGACCGTAGGGAGACGGGGGCAGCGCCCCCATGCAACCGCGCCTCCTCGCGCTGTCGTCGAACAAACCGTAGGGCGGGGCTTGCCCCGCCGCCCCCCTCACGCCGCCGCGCGCTGGCCGTCGAGCGACAACTGGAACAACCGTCCTGCCCCCGGCACCCGGTCGTCCACCCCGGCGAGCCGCAGGCAGTGCCAGGCCATGGCGTGATCGCTCGACGTCACCGGCAGCCCGGCGCGGGCCTCGATGGACTCGATGCGCTCGGACAGACGGATCGAGGTGCAGGAGACAAACACCGCGTCGAGCCGCGCCGCCTGCGCCAGCCGCACGACGCCCTCTTCCACCGACTGCGGCGTGATCCGCGCCGCCTCGGGGTCCAGAACCTTGTTCCAGGTGCCGAAGGCCCCGACCTCGACTCCCCGCCCTTCCAGGTATTGCCGCACGATGGCGTTGACCGGCGGGGCGTAGGGCGTCAGCACGCCGATCCGCCGCGCGCCGAGCGCGTGGAAAGCGGCCAGCGCTGCCGTCACCGGCGTGGTGCAGGCGACGCCGGGCCGCACCTTGCGGATCTCGGCAAAGACCGCCTCTTCCCCCAGCGTCATCGTCGCCGAGGTGCAGCCAAACGCCACCACGTCGAGATGCAGCCCCGGCATGATCATCTCCGTCGCCGGCGCAATCCTCGGGCCCATCGCGCGCAGCGTCTCCGGCGTGATCTCGTTGTCGCAGAACAGCCGCGTGGCGTAGAGCCCGACGCCATCGGTCGGCAGCAGGCGGCGGAACTCCAGCTCCATCGTCTGGTCGATGCCCAGCACGATCAGCCCGATCGCCCCGCGCGCCGCCGCGCCGCCGTCGAGCGTGCAGGGCAGCTCTCCCAGATCCACGAAATCGCTCATGCCCGTCGCTCCCAGCTGTCGTTGACCGCCTCCAGCGCCAGCGCCGGGGTGCGCCCCGCCACGTCGTCGGCCAGCAGGCGGGCCGAGCCGTGCGACATCGTCCAGCCGATGTGCCCGTGCCCGGTGTCGTACCAGAGGTTGGCGTGCTTGCGCCGCCCGATATAGGGCAGGTTCGTCGGAGTCATCGGCCTGAGCCCCGCCCACATCTGCGCCCGGTCGTGATCGGCGCCTTCAGGATAGAGCTCCCGCACCACCGAAGCCATGAAGGCGAAGTCCGACGGCCTGTGCGCCGTCGAATAGCCCGCGATCTCGGCCGTGGCCGTCACCCGCACCATGTCGTCGAAGCGGGTCACGGCGACGAGGTTCTCCTCGTCCACCGACCCGATGGTCGGCGGCGCCGGGTTGTTGCCCACGGGAATGGTCAGCGAATAACCCTTGATCGGCCAGATCGGCAGCGGGTCGCCGATGCTGCGCGACAGGGCCGCGCTGCCGTTGCCCAGCGCCATGACAAAGGCGTCGGCCTTCACGCTGCCCTTGTCGGTGCGCGCGGCGGTCACGCGGTCGCCCGCGGTCTCCAGCGCCAGCACCGTTTCGCCGGTGCGGATTTCGACGCCCCCCTTCACCAGATGCGCCGCCAGTCCCGTGGTGAAGGCATGGCAAGACCCGCTTTCATCCGTCGGGCAATAAATGCCCCCCGCGATGCGGTCGCCGACCGATTGCAGCGCCGGTTCCAGCGCCAGCACCTGGGCGCGGTCCAGAACCTCGATGGTATGGCCGAGCCGCGCCATGATCTGCATGTGTTCGGCCCCGGCCTCGAACCGCTCGGGCGAGCGGTAGAAGTAGAGGATGCCGCGGTCGACCTTGCCGTAGTCCAGCCCGACGTCGCGCACGGTGTCGTGCAGCACCAACTGCGAATAAGACGCGATGGCATACTTTCGCGCGGTATTGGCGGCGGAACGTTCGGCGGTGCATTGCCCGAGGAACTTCAGGCACCAGAGCCACTGGCGCAGATCCGCCTGCGGCTTGAAACGGATCGACTGGTCGCGCATCACCAGCGATTTCAGCATGATCATCGGCGCCTTGGGCGAGGACCAGGTGAACGAATGCCCCGGCGCGATCATCCCCGCGTTGCCCCAGCTGGTCTCGGTCCCGACGCTGTCGTTCTTCTCGACCAGCGTCACCCTGTGGCCGTCCTTCCAGAGCTCGTAGGCTGCCGTCACCCCGACCACGCCGCCGCCCAGAACCGCTATATGCATGTCACTACCCTGTCCCGCCGCCTGTCAGGATGGCAGAGCCTGCCGCCCCGTCAATGGGCTTTGGCGGCTGCATTGACTCCCCCCCGCGCCCGCGCCAACATTTCCCGCGAAACGCTGCGATACAGTCAGGAGAGCATCATGAAGGACATCCCCAACTCGCCCGAGGCCCGGGACATCAAGAACCTGATGCACCCCTATACCAACGCCCGCAAGCTCGAGACCGAGGGGCCGCTGGTGATCGAAAGCGGCGACGGCATCTATGTGACCGACATCCACGGCAACCGCTATCTCGAGGCGATGTCGGGACTGTGGAGCGCGGGTCTCGGCTTTTCCGACAAGCGGCTGGTGGCGGCGGCGGCGCGGCAGATGGAAAAGCTGCCGTTCTACCACGTCTTCTCGATGCGCTCGCACGGGCCGGCCATCGAACTGGCCGAGAAGCTGGTAAACATGGCCCCCGTGCCGATGAGCAAGGCGTTCTTCACCAACTCCGGCTCCGAGGCGAACGACACGGCGGTCAAGATGCTGTGGTATCGCGCCCATGCGATGGGCACGCCCGAGAAGAAGAAGGTCATCAGCCGCCTCAAAGGCTATCACGGCGTGACCATCGTGGCGGCCTCGATGACCGGCCTGCCCTACAACCACACCTCTTTCGGTCTGCCCCTGCCCGGCTTCCTGCACGTCGGCAGCCAGCACTACTGGCGCGATTGCGAGCCGGGGGAGAGCGAGGAAGAGTTCGTCGCCCGCCGCGCGCGCGAGCTGGAAGAGCTGATCCTCGCCGAAGGCCCGGAGACCGTGGCCGCCTTCATCGGCGAGCCGGTGAACGGCGGCGGCGGGGTCATCGTGCCGCCGAAAGGCTACTGGCAGGCGATCCAGGCGGTGCTGGACAAGTATGACATCCTGCTGATCGCCGACGAGGTGATCTGCGGCTTCGGCCGCACCGGCAACATGTTCGCCTGCGAGACCTACGGCATCCGCCCCGACATGATGACGCTGTCCAAGCAGATCACCTCCAGCTACCAGCCTTTCTCGGCCCTGCTGGTGAACGAACGCGTCTTCGGTCCCATCGCGGACGAAAGCAACCGCATCGGCACCTTCGGCCACGGCTATACCGGCGGCGGCCACCCGGTCGGCGCGGCGGTGGCGCTCGAGACGATCCGCATCATCGAGGAGGACGGGCTGGTCGAGCACGTCCGCGACGTCGGCGGCCACATGCAGGCGGGGCTGGCGAAACTGGCCGAGCATCCGCTGGTGGGCGAGCATCGCGGCGTCGGCCTGTTGGGCGCGCTGGAGCTGGTGACGGACAAGGCGACCAAGGCGCCGCATGGCAAGCCGGGGGCGCTGGGGGTCATCGCGCAAAACCGGATGCAGGCGGCGGGCTTGATCTCGCGCGCGATGGGCGATGCGCTGGCCTTCTGCCCGCCGATGATCATCACGCACGCCCAGGTGGACGACATGCTGGCGATCACCAAGCGCGTGCTGGACGACACGGCGGCGGAAATCGCCTGACGCCATCAAGGCCCCGAAGACAGGCCAGCGGGCGCGCGCCGTCCGCTGGCATTTTTATTGACAGGCGCTCAAAAATGAATACCGTTCATAAAAGAATGTCAATCGGGGAGGAGCGACATGAACGTCCACGCACGCACCACGCTGACGGAAGCCGATGTGAAAGAGGTCGCGCGCGGCCTGATCCCGGCCCTGCGCGCCAATGAACTGAAAACCGAGGCGTTGCGCCGCGTGCCGGACGAGAACCTGAAGATGCTGGCCGACAGCGGCCTGCTGGGCATCTTCCGCGCGAAGAAGTGGGGGGGATCGGAGCTGTCGATGCGCGCCCATGTGGATGCCGTGGCGACCGTGGCCGAGGGCTGCCAGGCCACCGCCTGGGTGCTGGGCGTCTACCACGCCCACGACTACATCATCGCCCACATGAACGAGCAGGCGCAGGAAGAGATCTATACCTCTGCCCCCAATCAGGCCGTCTCGGCCGTGATCGGCCCGCGCGGCAAGGCGGTGAAACAGGCGGACGGCAGCTATCGCCTGACCGGCTTCTGGCCCTTCGCCTCGGGCAATGCCGGTGCGGGTTGGCTGCTGCTGGGCGGCGAGGTCTTCGACGAGAGTGGCAACAAGATCGACGAGGGCGATTTCGCCATTCCGGTTAGCGACGTGGAGCGGCTGGACGACTGGCATGTCGCGGGGCTGCAAGGTACCGGGTCGAACTCGGTCAAATGCACCGACCTGGCCGTTCCGGCGCACCGCTACATCTCGCTGCCGCCGCTGGTCGAGAACCAGACCGCCGCCTTCCTCGACCCCGCCACGCCGCCTGTCCACCGTTGCCAGGCGACCCCTGCGCTCGGCATGTTCATCGCCACCTCGGCCCTTGGCGCGGCCAAGCACGCGATGGAGGAATTCCGCCGCGTCGTTCCCGGAAAGCGGGTCATGTATACCAGCCACGTCAGCCACGAATGGTCCGCCGTGCAGATCGCGCTGGGCGAGGCCGCGTCGATGATCCACGCGGCGGAGCTGATGTTCTACAAGGCCGCCGACGACGTGGATCACTACGCGCGTCTGAACGAGAAGATGCCGATGGAGATCCGCGCGCGCATCCGCATGGACATCTGCATGGTGCCGCGCCTCTGCCGGGACGCCATCGAAAAGCTCTACACCATCGGCGGCGCGGCGGGGCTTTCGCTGAAATCCCCGATCCAGTTGAACGCCCGCAACCTTCAGGCCGTCAACATGCACGGGCTGCTGCTCTACGAAGCCGGGGCCGAGATCTATGGCCGCGTCCTGCTGGGCATGGACCCCGGCACGCCGCTGATCTGATGGCCGCCCCCCTCCCCCCGGTTTCGGCGCGGGACTATATCGACGCGATCGCGCAGCACGTCTCCTCGGTCTGCGTCATCACCACCGAGGTGGACGGCCAGCGGTTCGGCCTGACCGCCACCGCCGTGTCGTCCGTCTCTGCCGATCCCCCGCGCCTGCTGGTCTGCATCAACAAGTCGGGCCTGACCCACGACAAGGTGCTGGCCGCCGGGCATTTCTGCGTCAACGTGCTGGCCGAACATCAGGACGTTGTTGCGATGGTCTTTGCCGGCATGGGCGGCGCGCGCGACGACCGCTTTGCCACCGGCGAGTGGACGACGCTGAAAACCGGCGCCCCCGCCCTGGTCGGCGCGGCGGCGGTGTTCGACTGCGTGCTGGGCGAGACCTCGGGACAGGCCACCCACACAGTGCTGTTCGGCGACGTGGTTGCGACCAGCCACGTCAAGGGGCAGGATACGCTTCTGTATGGGGTCCGCCGGTTCCGCCAGATGCGAAAGGTCTTTGCCGGGCTGGACGACGGGGCAGACGATTACCTGTAAGGGGATGGAATGACACAGTATTTTACCGAGGCGAATTCGGTCGAAGCCTTTTGCGACCGGATGACCGAAGGCGTCGACCCGCGATTCCGCGAGATCATGGCCTCGCTTGTCACGCACCTGCACGCCTTCATCAAGGACGTGGAATTGACGCGCGAAGAGTGGGAAACCGCCATCGGCTTCCTGACCGCCACGGGGCAGAAATGCTCGGGCGACCGGCAGGAGTATATCCTTCTGTCCGACGTGCTGGGCGTCTCGATGCTGGTCGACGCAGTGAACAGCCGCCGCCCGGCGAACGCGACCGAAAACACTGTGCAGGGCCCCTTCCACGTCGCCGGCGCGCCCGAGCTGCCGATGGGCACGAACATCTGCCTCGACGGCAAGGGCGAGCTTTGCCAATTCACCGGCCGCGTGGTGGATTGCGATGGCCAGCCGATCGAAGGCGCGAAGATCGACGTCTGGTCGGACAATGCCGAGGGTTTCTACGACGTCCAGCAGCTGGACGTGCAGCCGCGCTGGAACAACCGGGGCATCTTCACCACCGGCGCGGACGGGGCCTATGACTTTACCGGGATCAAGCCGGTGTCCTACCCGGTGCCGGTGGACGGCCCTGTCGGCGACGTGCTGCGCGGCATGGGGCGGCACCCGTTCCGGCCCGCGCATACCCATGTGATTGTCACCGCGCCGGGCTTCCAGAAGCTGGTGACGCATATCTTCGTGGGCGACGACCCCTATATCGACAGCGATACGGTCTTTGGCGTCAAGAAATCGCTGATCGCGCCCTTCGAGAAATCCGGGGACGGCTGGCGCTGTCCCTTCGATTTCGTCCTCGCGCCCGCGTGAACGGACAGAGCCTCTTCGCACCGCATGGCGCGAGAATCCCCGAATGCCGCTTAATCGACCGCGGGCCAACTCCGATCCGGATCCTGTCGGCACGCCGCTCATCCGTCCGGGTCGGCTTCGCGCAATGGCCACCTGACACGGGCATCGCATCATGTTAGTCTGATGCCGGGGCAGGCTCCGGTACCGGAGCAAGGGCAAGCAGCCAGAACCACGGAGGCTAGCCCATGATAATGCGAATCTTTCAGGTCGTGACACGGCCCGGCAAAGAGGCCGAGTTCGCCCGATTTTTTTACGAAACGGCAATCCCATTGATGCGCGGCACACCCGGCATCGTTCATGTCCTGCCCGGCGCGCCGCGCCCCGACAGCCCGCGCGCCTTCAGTTTCGTGATGGTGTGGAAGGATCTCGACGCCCTCAAGGCCTTTGTCGGCGAGGACTACCAAAGCCCGCATATCGACCAGGCCGAAGCGGAACTGGTCGAGTCGCGCGACATCCGGCACTACGAGCTGGTCGGCGGCTGACCGGCTGAAACAAAAAAACCCCCGCACCATGGCGCGGGGGTTTCTCGTTTCTCAGGCGGGGATCAATCCCGGCTTTCGGGTGTATCCACCAGCGTGTCGTATTCGTCGCCGCCGATGATGTCGCCGTCGAGGATCGGCGCGGCCAGCGCGGCGGCGGCTTCGGCCTCCTCGCGGCGGGCCTCGATCACCACGTTGTCACGCTCCTGCGCGATCCGGCGCACGCGCTGGGTCGCCCCGCCGGTGCCCGCCGGGATCAG
>JAGRMS010000213.1 GCA_020441135.1 Pseudooceanicola sp. | reverse complement strand
AGCTCTCGGCGCAGTCGCCGCCCTGCAAGAGGAAGGCCCGCCCCTCGGCCGCCGCGCCCAGCGCCTTCTTGAGCTTGCGCGCCTCGCCCGCAAACACCAGCGGCGGGTATTTCGCCAGTTGGGTTTCGACCACCTTCAGGGCATCCGCATCGGGATAATCCGGCATCTGCACCCGCGGCTTGTTCCGCCAGTCCGTCTTCTGCCAGTCGCCCATGGCCACACCCTCGCTCCGCTGTCGTGGAGCCGCGTTATACAAAACCGCTGGCCCCGTGACCATATCCGATTTGCGACCACTTGACGTCGCTGAAAAGCTCTGGAAATGCTGGAGAGGCCGCGCCCCGGGATGGCGCGCGGCACCCGGAGGTTCCGCAGAATGAGAGAGCAACGTCAGGTTGCCAAGGCCGTCGCGCCCGCTGTCAAGACGCGCCAGTTCGTTTTCGTTCTGGTGGACAACTTCACCCTCCTGAGTTTTGCCGCCGCGCTGGAAAGCCTGCGGATCGCCAACCGCATGGGCGAAGAGACGCTTTATACCTGGAAGCTGGTCAGCGAGGACGGCGCCCCGGTGCGCTGCTCGGCCGGCGTGGTGTTTCAGGTCGACGGCGACCTGGGCGAGCTGACGCGCGAGGACACCATCCTCGTCTGCGGCGGCATCGACATCCAGGACGCGACGACAAAACGCCTGCTGAACTGGCTGCGCCGCGAAGCCCGCAAGGGCCTGATCGTCGGCGGTCTTTGCACCGCGGCCTTCTCGCTGGCCAAGGCGGGGCTGCTCGACAACAAGAAGGCGACGATCCACTGGGAGAATGCCGACAGCTTCGCGGAGGAGTTCGAGGAGGTGCAGCTCACCAAGTCGGTCTTCGTGATCGACGGCAACCGGATGACCACCGCCGGGGGCACGTCCTCGATCGACCTGATGCTCAAGCTGATCGCCGACCACCAGGGCGAGGATCTGGCGAATGCGGTGGCCGACCAGCTGATCTATTCCTCGATCCGCACCGACCAGGACACCCAGCGCCTGTCGGTCCCGACCCGCATCGGCGTGCGCCATCCGAAGCTGTCCCAGGTCATCCAGATGATGGAAACCAATATCGAGGAGCCGATCTCGCCCGCGACGCTGGCGAAGGACGTCGGCATGTCGACCCGCCAGCTGGAACGGCTGTTCCGCCGCTACCTCAACCGCTCGCCCAAGCGGTATTACATGGAACTCCGGCTTCAGAAGGCCCGCAACCTGCTGATGCAGACCGATATGAGCGTGATCAACGTGGCACTCGCCTGTGGCTTTGCCTCGCCCTCGCATTTCTCGAAATGCTACCGGGCGCATTACGACACCACGCCCTACCGCGAACGCGGCAGCCACGCGGCGCGGCTGTCGATCTGACGCGAAATGCCCCGCGGGCGGGCCGGTCTTGCCGATCCGCGCCGCAGGGTTGACCGCCCCAGGCGGCAGAGCCCTGGGCGGATCGAACCAAATCGCTTTCTCAAATCCGGGAGCCACTCACTCCTCGGGTGTTCTACGGCGGCGGTGGAGCGGCGTCCCTCGGGTGATCACCCCATATTGGTTAACGGGGCGTCATCCGGTAGACCGCCCCCTGCCCGACCGAGAGGAACCAGACCGACCCGTCCGGCGCCTCGACCACGTCGCGCACGCGCCGGGTCTCGCGGCTTTTCAGCTGTTCCACTTCCGTCAGCGGATCGCCCTCAAGCCGGGCGATGTAGTTGAATTTCAGCGATCCGACGAGGATGTCGCCCTTCCACGCGGGCCAGAGCCTGCCCGAGTAGACCACCAAGCCAGAGGGGGCAATCGAGGGATCCCAGTAGAGCAGCGGCTGCTCCATCCCCGGTTTGCTCGTGCCTTCGCCCAGCTTCGCGCCCGAGTAGTCGACGCCGTAACTGATAACCGGCCAACCGTAATTCGCGCCCGCACGGACGTGGTTGATCTCGTCGCCGCCCTTCGCGCCATGCTCTGCCGTCGTCAGCCGCCCGGACAGGTCCAGGCCTGCGCCCTGGATGTTGCGGTGGCCATAGCTGACGATTTCGGGCAGCGCGCCCGCCTGCCCCACGAAAGGATTGTCCGCCGGAACGCTGCCGTCGCGGTTCAGGCGCACCACCGATCCGTTGTGCGATCCCAGATCCTGCGCGGTGGGCCCGTCGCCCCGGTCGCCCAGCGTCACCAGCAGCGTGCCATCCGCCGCTTCGACTACGCGGCTGCCGAAATGACGGCCGGAGTTCATTGCGGGCCTGGCGGTGAAGATGCGGCGCAGACCGGTCAGGCCGCGGTTGTCGTCGGCCAGCCGCGCCACGGCCAGCGCGGTGCTGGAACCGCCCGGCTGCGGATGCGAATAGGTCAGGAACACCTCGCGCGTGATGGCAAAATCCGCGGCGGCGGTGATGTCGAGCAGCCCGCCCTGCCCCCCCGCGGCCACCTCGGGCACGCCGGTCAGCCGTGTCCGCTCGCCACCCGCGAAATGCCAGAGCGTCCCGCCGCGTTCGGTAACAAGGAACGCCCCGTCCGGCAGCACGGCGACACCCCAGGGCTCGTTCAAACCGTCGGCCATCAGGGTCACGGTGTTCCCCGCCAGCGTCTGCGCCGCGGCAGGCATCGTGGCGAGCGTCAGGACAAGGGCGATGGCATGGCGCATGGCGGGCTCCTTCGGGTGCGTAAAAGCCTAGCCCGTCGGCACCGCGCGGCAAGCCTTGACCGCGCATGCTTGATCCGGCGTCAGCGCCTGATCGACCCTCTTTCCTTTCGTTGAAAGCTTGCATAGGCTTGAGAGCGAACATTCATGTTCCAACCAGGGAGTAAACACATGAAAAAGCTGCTTATGGCGACGGCTGCCACGGCGCTGATGACCGGTTCGGCCTTTGCCGCCGCGCACGGCAAGGAAGTCAAGCTGGGCATCCTGATCGGCTTCACCGGCCCGATTGAATCGCTGACCGGCCCGATGTCCGCCGGCGCCGAACTCGCCATGAAGGAAGTGACCGACAGCGGCCTGCTGCTGGACGGCGCGAAAGTGACCTCGGTGCGCGCCGACTCGGGCTGTATCGACAACGGCCTTGCCACCTCGAACGCCGAGAAGATGATCGCGGACGGTGTCAACGGCATCATCGGCGGCGACTGCTCGGGCATCACCGGCGCCGTGCTGCAGAACGTGGCGATCCCGAACGGGATGGTGATGATCTCGCCCTCGGCCACCTCGCCGGGCCTGTCCACCGTCGACGACAAGGATCTGTTCTTCCGCACCGCGCCCTCGGACGCCCGTGAAGGCCAGGTGATGACCGAAGTCCTGATGGACCGCGGCATCAAGTCGATTGCCCTGACCTATACCAACAACGACTACGGCAAGGGTCTGGCCGACGCGATCAAGACCAACTTCGAGGCCGCGGGCGGCAAGGTCACGATCTACGCGAGCCACGAAGACGGCAAGGCCGACTACTCGGCCGAAGTCGGCGCGCTGGCGGCGGCGGGCGGCGACATCCTCGTCGTCGCGGGCTACCTCGACCAGGGCGGTGCCGGGATCATCAAGGCCGCGCTGGACGCGGGCGCATGGGAAACCTTCGGTCTGCCCGGCGGCATGATCGGTGAGAACCTGCCCAAGACCATCGGCCCGGACCTCGACGGCTCCTTCGGCCAGATCGCCGGTTCCGAGGGCGACGGCGTCAACAAGTTCATCGAGCTGATGAAGGCCGCCAACGACCTCGACGCCACCTCGCCCTACACGCCGGAGTCCTATGACGCCGCCGCGCTGTTCATGCTGGCGATGCAGGCCGCGAACTCCACCGATCCGGCGGCTTACGGGCCGAAGATCATGGAAGTCGCCAATGCTCCGGGCGAGAAGATCCTGCCCGGCGAACTGGCCAAAGCGCTGGAAATCATCAAGGCCGGCGGCGACATCGACTATGTCGGCGCCTCGGCGGTCGAGCTGATCGGACCGGGCGAAAGCGCCGGCACCTATCGCGAGATCGAGGTGAAGGGCGGCGTCAACGAAACCGTGCGGATGCGCTGATCCGCAAGGGCTGAGACACGGGGCCCCCGGAGCGCGTCTCCGGGGGCTTCGCACTACCAACAAACGACCGGTCCGCAAAGGACCGGCTTGACAGGGGGACGCGATGATCGACGTCCATGACGTGCACAAGCACTTCGGCGGCTTCCACGCCGTCGACGGCGCGACTTTGTCCATCGCCAAGGGGTCGATCACCGGGCTGATCGGGCC
>JAGRMS010000212.1 GCA_020441135.1 Pseudooceanicola sp. | reverse complement strand
TTTCGATCATGCTCTCCAGCATCTGGGTCGCCACGATCACCGGCTTTGCCGCGGCGCGGCAGCTACGCACCAGGCGCTTCTGGATCGGCGGCACCGCCTGCACCGGCAGTTCCACGCCCAGGTCGCCGCGGGCTACCATGATCCCGTCCGAGGCTGCGAGAATCGCATCGAAATTATCGACCGCCGAGGGCTTTTCGATCTTCGACAGGATCGCCGCTCGCCCCTTCGCCAGCGCGCGGGCTTCCTGCACGTCCTCTGCCCGCTGCACGAAGGACAGCGCCAGCCAGTCCACGCCAAGCTCGCAGGCGAATTCAAGGTCTACCCGGTCCTTTTCCGACAGCGCCGCCAGCGGCAGGACCACGTCGGGCACGTTGACCCCCTTGCGATTGGAAATCGTGCCCCCGGTCGTCACGGAACACTCTGCAAAGTCCGCCCCGCAGGTTTCGACCCTCAGGCGGATCTTGCCGTCGTTCACGAACAGCCGCTTGCCCGGCTCCAGCGCCGCGAAGATCTCGGGGTGGGGCAGGCAGACGCGGGTGGCATCGCCGGGCGTCTCGTCCAGGTCCAGCCGGAACGGCGCGCCGGCCTCCAGCTCTTCCGAGCCATTGGCGAACTCGCCCACCCGCAGCTTCGGCCCCTGCAAGTCGGCCAGGATCGCGATCGGGCTGTCGAGGTCGGCCTCGATCTTGCGGATATGCGCGTGACGCGCGCGGATGTCGTCGTGGGTGCCGTGGCTCATGTTCAGGCGGAACACGTCCGCCCCGGCCTCGTGCAGCTTGCGGATCATCTCGTAGCTTGACGACACCGGCCCCAGCGTGGCGACGATCTTGACGTTCCTGCCCCGTCTCATGGCGTTCTCCGTTCCTGCGTTACCGCAAACATTGTTGGCCTGTTTATGACCCGATTCCCATTTGCGGACAACTGGCCTAAAGAGGGATGAATCGCAGGAAGCCTCATGACCTATACGCCCGTCTTTACCTACGGCGAGGACCGTCCGTCCCGCTGGGTCGTGACCTGCGACCATGCCGCGAACACCGTGCCCCCGTCGATCAACAACGGCGACCTGGGCCTGCCGCGCGAGGACATGGAGCGTCACATCGCCTATGACGTCGGCGCGCTGGGCGTGTCTCGGCACCTGGGCGACCTGCTGGACGCGCCGGTCATCGCCTCGAACTTTTCCCGCCTCGTGATCGACCCGAACCGGGGCGAGGACGATCCGACGATGCTGATGAAACTCTATGACGGCTCGGTCATCCCCGCCAACCGCCACGCCGACGCGGCGGAACGCGAGCGGCGGATGGAGATGTGCTATCGCCCCTACCACCGCGACCTGGCCCGGCTGATGGCCCGGCCCGGGGCGGTGCTGCTGTCGATCCACAGCTTCACCCGCCAGCTGCGCGGGCGCGACCCGCGGCCCTGGCAGGTTGGCGTGCTGTATGCGGGCGACGACCGTCTCGCCCGCCCGCTGCTCGACCTGCTTCATGCCGAACCCGATCTCTGCACCGGCGACAACCAGCCTTATTCGGGCCACCTGCCCGGCGACGCGGTGGACCGCCACGCCATCATCCCGGGCCGCCCGAACGTGTTGATCGAGGTGCGCAACGACCTGGTCGCCGATCATGACGGGCAACGCGCATGGGCCGAACGCCTTGCGCCGATCCTGCAACGGGCGCTGGCGATCTCGGGGCTCTGACCCTACATCAGAAGCGAAACGGAGGAAACGACATGGACCGCCAGACCGAAACCGAACTCGAAGCCGCCGCCTTTCGCCGCCTGCGCCAGCACCTGATGCAGGACCGCATCGACGTGCAGAACATCGACCTGATG
>JAGRMS010000211.1 GCA_020441135.1 Pseudooceanicola sp. | reverse complement strand
GGTCGCGCAGGTCGATGAACAACACACCGCCATGATCGCGCACCCGGTGGACCCATCCGGACAGGCGGACGGTCTCGCCGACATTCGCGGCGGTCAGGGCGGCGCAGGTGTGGCTGCGATAGGCGTGCATGGCTGGTCCCTTCAGGGCATTTCGGACAGATCGCGCCGATACACCGTGCCCGCCCCCGCATGTCAAGGGGAACACGCCCCGCACCGCGACCGTTAACCTTTGTTTGGAAATTCGCCGGTTCGGTGTAGTCTGCGCGCCGGGATGGATAATAACGGGGGGCCGACCATGTGGCAGACCGTATTCGAGACCATGATGTCGCGGCTCCTGCGCACCGGCCGGCTGAGCGTCACCGGCCCGGACGGAACCACGCGCCACTATGGCGATGGCGACGGCCTTGCCGCCGCCGTGACCATCCGCGACACCGCCACCCTTCGCGCCCTTTGCCTGCAACCGGACCTCGGCCTTGGCGAGGGCTACATGGACGGGCGCATCACCATTGACGGCGACGACATCGACAGCCTGGTGCGACTGATCCTGCGCAATGGACGCGACGACGCCTTCCCGCCCTGGGTCCGCGCGATCGACGCCGCGCGCTTCCGGCTTGGCCGTTTCCTGCAAAGGAACGACCCCCGGCGCAGCCGAACCAACGTCGCGCATCACTACGACATCTCGAACGATCTCTACCGGCTCTTCCTCGACCAGGACATGCAGTATTCCTGCGCCTATTTCGCCGCGCCCGACATGAGCCTCGAGGCCGCGCAAGCCGCCAAGAAGGCCCATATCGCCGCCAAGCTGCGGATCGAACCCGGCATGCGCGTGCTCGATATCGGCTGCGGCTGGGGCGGCATGGCGATCACCCTGGCGCGCGACTGGGGCGCGCGGGTGGTCGGCGTCACCCTGTCCGAGAACCAGCTGGACCTGGCCCGCCAGCGCGTCGCCGCCGCCGGCCTGACCGACCGCATCGACCTGCGGCTCCAGGACTATCGCCTGCTGGACGAACCCTTCGACCGCATCGTCTCGGTCGGGATGCTGGAACACGTCGGCCTGCCGCAATACGACACCTATTTCGCCAAGGTGGCCGATCTGCTGCACCCCGATGGCATCGCGCTGATCCACACCATCGCCCGCACCGGCCGCCCGATGGCGCAATCGCCCTGGATCAACAAGTACATCTTCCCCGGCGGCTATGTCCCGTCCCTGTCCGAACTCGCCCCCGCCATCGAAGCCTCGGGCCTCTGGAACGCCGATATCGAGGTGCTGCGGCTCCACTACGCCTATACCCTGCGCCACTGGCTCGCGCGCTTCGACTCCCACATCGAAACCGTCCGCCAGATGTACGACGCCCGCTTCATCCGCATGTGGCGCTACTACCTGACGGTCTGCTACCTCGCGTTCGAAGAACAGCAACAGGCCGTCTACCAGTTCCAGATGGCGCACAAGCGCGACGCGGTCCCGATCACGCGCGACTATCTCTACACCGGCAGCACCGTCCTCGCCGACCGCCGCGCCGCCGAATAGACCCTCCGCCGCGGCACGCCCGGAACCGGGCGCTTGCCCCCTTGCGCCCGGTTCCCCCATGCCTATAACGCAGTCAATTTGCGCGCCCGGATCGGTGCGCTGACTCGGATGCAAGAGGGGCCGACATGCCGAAGAGAACCGATAT
>JAGRMS010000210.1 GCA_020441135.1 Pseudooceanicola sp. | reverse complement strand
CCAGCCCCGCGCCTCGGCATAGCGCTGATACATCCGCAGCAGGTCACCCGCAAAGAGCGCCGCCTCGTCGCCGCCGGTGCCGGGTCGGATTTCGAGGATCGCGGGGCGCGCGTCGGCCTCGTCCTTCGGCAGCAGCGCCACCTGAAGCGCATGTTCCGCCTCTGGCAGCCGCGCGCGCAGCTCCGGAAGTTCCTCTTCCGCCAGCGCCTTCATGTCGGGGTCGGCCAGCATCGCCTTCGCCTCGGCGATGTCGTCGTTCAGCCGCCGCCAGGCGTCGATCTGGTCAACCACCGGCTTCAGCTCGGAATATTCCCTGGCGAGCTTGGCGATATCCGCGCCGCCAACCGCCATCGCCGCTTCCAGATACTGGAAACGCTGGATGATCTGGATCAGGCGGGCCTCGGGTACCATCGGCGCGGTGTCATATATCGAAGGGCTTTGGTCAAGGGGCTGGGCGTGGTATGAGAGGGCCATGATCCGCGTCGCCGCCTTCATGATCCTGCTTGGCACGCCCCTGGCCGCCGATGTGATCGGCCCCAAGGGCAAGGTGCAGGACTGCTATTGCACCGACCGCACCGGCGCGCGGGTGGAACTGGGCGAGACGATCTGCCTGCAGGTCGACGGGCGCATGTTCATGGCGCAATGCCAGATGTCGCTGAACGTGCCGATGTGGCGCGAGGTGCAGAAGGGCTGCCTGTCCTCAGGGCTGGAACCGGGACAGCCAGCGCTCAGCACGGTCGCGGTTTACCCCAAGATCTGAGCGGCCAAAGCGCGAGCGGGCGTAGAGCCGCAGCATGTCGCCGTCCTGCTGGGCGGTGACGTAGTCCGGGAAGCCCTAGACCGGTGTGCGGACGATCCAGGTGGCATGACCGTTGGCGACGCTGCCAGCGAAGGGGTCGGTTCCGATCAGCGCGGCCAGCGTGGCGAGACCGCCCGGGGCCTGCACAACGCGCTGAACGCCGTTCTTGAAGTCCCTGTTTTCGTTGAAGGTCAGCGGAACGTGCCAGCGTTGGGGATCACTCGGCGCGAGGCGCACATAGAGTCCGGCCAAGGCGACCAGCCCGGCGAGGATGCCAAGCGCCCGCAGCATTCAGCGCGCAAGGACGCCCGGCAGGACGCAGAGCAGTTCGTAGAGGATGTTCGCCCCCGTCAGCGCCGTGTTGCCGGAAGGGTCATAGGGCGGCGAGACCTCGACCAGGTCGCAGCCGACGATGTTCGCGCCCTTCAGCGCCCGGATCAGTTGCAGCGCCTGGGGCGTCGTCAGCCCGCCGATTTCGGGCGTGCCTGTGCCGGGGGCATAGGCCGGGTCGAGGCTGTCGATGTCGTAGGTGACGTAGACCGGCCGGTCGCCGATGTCGCGGCGTATCTCTCGGCCAAGCGTGTCCAGCGGCTTGCCCCAGAGTTCATGCGCCGGGAACATCTGGAATCCCCAGCCCTGCGCCTCGGTGAAATCGGTGGCCGCGTAGCCGGTGCCGCGCAGGCCCACCTGGTAGACCTTCGACGGCTCGATCAGTTCCTCTTCCCAGGCGCGACGGAAGACGGTGCCATGCGTCTCGCGCTCGCCGAACATCTCGTCGTTCACATCGGCATGGGCATCAACGTGGACCAGCGCGACGGGGCCATACTTGCGGGCGACGGCGCGCAGGATCGGCAGGGTGATCGAATGATCGCCCCCCATCGCCATCGGCAGCGCGCCGGAGGCGAGGATCGCGTCGTAACTTTCGGAAATGATGCGCAGACTGTCGGACAGCGAGAAGGTGTTGATCGCCAGATCGCCGATATCCGCGACCTGGAGCGAATCGAAGGGCGCGGCCCCCGTCGCCATGTTGTAGGGCCGGATCATCGCGCTCTCAGAACGGATCTGCTTGGGTCCGAAGCGTGTGCCCGACCGCCAGGAAGTGCCGATGTCCATTGGCACGCCCAAGATCGCGACGTCGAGATCGTCGAGCGTCTCGGCCGAGGGCAGGCGCATGAAGGTGTTCGGCCCCGAGAAGCGGGCGAGGTCGTTGCCGCTGATCGGCTGGTTGTAGGCGGTCATGCGCGTATCCTCGCGCCCAGCAGGCAGAGGATTTCCACCGCCACATGCGCCCCGGCTATGGCCGTGGCCCCGGTGGTGTCGAAGGGGGGCGAAACCTCGACCACGTCGCCGCCGGTGATGTTGATGCCGCTGAGCCCCCGCAGCATCGCCGCCGCCTGCCAGCTTGCCAGCCCGCCCCAGACCGGGGTGCCGGTGCCGGGGGCAAAGGCCGGGTCCAAAGCGTCGATGTCGAAGGTGACATAGCAGGGATGGTCGCCGACCACCGCCCGCGTCCGCTCGATCACCTTGTCCACGCCGGTGCGATGCACCTCGGGCGCGTCGATCACCGTAACGCCAAGCGTATCCGCGTTGGTCGTCCGTATCCCGATCTGGACCGAGCGCGCGGGGTCCACCAGGCCCGACTTCACCGCCTTGTAGAACATCGTGCCGTGGTCCACCCGGTCCATGTCGTCGTCGGCCCAGGTATCGGAATGGGCGTCGAACTGGATCAGCGAGAGAGGCCCGTATTTCTCTGCCATCGCCTTCAGCACCGGAAAGCTGATGTAGTGGTCGCCCCCCAGCACCAGCGGCGCGGCCCCGGCGTTCAGGATGGCGCGAATGTGCTCTGTCACCCGCCCCGGAAAGGACGGCACGTCGGCATAGTCGAAAGCCATGTCGCCATAATCGACGATGGCCCGTTCCTCGAGCACGTCGAAGTCCCAGCCGTAGGGCGGATCGAAGGCCTGCAAGGCGCTGGCCTCGCGGATCGCGCGTGGCCCCAGCCGGGTGCCGGTGCGGTTGGTCACGGCCTGGTCGAAGGGGATGCCCGTCACCGCGATATCGACGCCGGTCAGATCCTTGGTATAGCGCCGCCGCAGGAAGGACAGTGCGCCGCCAAAGGCGTTCTCGAACGACGCGCCGCGCAAGCTGTCGCGTGTAAACGCCTGATCGACCTGGTTCTTCGCGTCTTCCAGCCCCATGCCCTACCTCGCCGCCAGCGGTTGCGCCCGCTCGACCAGACGGGCGAAGAACGAGGCGCCGATGGGCGCGACCTCGTCGTTGAAGTTGTATTCCGCGTGGTGCAGCCCTGCGCCTTCGCCCTGCCCCAGGAACAGGTAGGAACCGGGCCGCACGTTCAGCATGTAGGCGAAATCCTCGGCCCCCATCTCGCGCCCCGCGTCCGCCACGACGCGCTTGCCGCCGACCACCTCGCGCGCCACCTGCGCGGCGAACTCGGTCTTGTCTGGGTCGTTCACCGTGGCCGGGTAGCCGACGACGTAGTCCAGCTCGGCCTCGACATCGTAGCTCGCCGCCTGCCCCGCCACGATGGCGGCCATGCGCGTGCGCACCATCGCCTGCACGCGCGGATCGAAGGTGCGGACGGTGCCGTTGATATAGGCCTTGTCGGGGATCACGTTGTCGATGGTGCCGGTGTGGATTTGCGTCACCGACAGCACGAGGTCGTCCAGCGCATAATGGTTGCGGCTGACGATCGTCTGCAACGCCTGCGCGATGCCCACGGCCGCCATCACAGGGTCGCGCGTCTCGTGCGGCATGGCGCCGTGGCCGCCCTGGCCCCGGATGTGGATGTGGAAGGTATCCACCGCCGCCATGATCGGCCCCGGCGTGGTGTAGAAGGCGCCCTCGTCGAAGCCCGGCGCATTGTGCAGGGCGTAGACCTGCGCGATCCCGAAGCGGTCCATGATGCCCTCGTCCACCATCACCTCGGCCCCGCCGCCGGTCTCTTCGGCCGGCTGGAAGATCAGCGCCACGCGGCCCGAGAACTTGCGCGTCTCGGCCAGGTAGCGCGCCGCGCCCAGCAGCATCGTCGTATGCCCGTCGTGCCCGCAGGCGTGCATCTTGCCGGGCCGCTGCGAGGCATAGCCGAGACCCGTCGCCTCGGGGATCGGCAGGGCGTCCATGTCGGCGCGCAACCCGATGGTCGGCCCGTCGCCCTGCCCGTTCACGATGGCGACGATGCCCGTCTTGGCAAACCCCTCGTGGATCTCGTCCACCCCGAATTCGCGCAGCCGCTCGGCGACGAAGGCCGCCGTCTCGTGACACTCCTGCCCCAGTTCGGGGATGGTGTGCAGGTGCTGCCGCCAGCGGGCCATGTCGGCGGAAAACTCGGCGATGCGGTTGACAACGGGCATTGGGTATCACTCCTTGGCGCGGACCCACTCTGACACCGGAAGCGACACTGCCGCAATGGCCGATCAAGACCTGATTCACGATCCGAAGGGCGGAATCGCCCGCCTGCTGGAGATCATGCGCCGCCTGCGCGATCCTGTCACAGGCTGCCCCTGGGACATCGAGCAGGATTTCGCGACCATCGCGCCCTACACGATCGAGGAGGCCTACGAGGTCGCCGACGCCATCGAACGGCAGGCCTGGGATGAGCTCAAGGGCGAGCTGGGCGACCTGCTGTTCCAGTCGGTCTTCCACGCCCAGATGGCGGCGGAACGGGGCCTGTTCGACTTCGACGACGTGGCCAACCAGATGTCGGACAAGATGGTGGCGCGGCATCCGCATGTCTTCGGCGACGAGAGCCGCGACAAGTCGGCGGAGCAGCAGACAGTGGATTGGGAGACGATCAAGGCGGCCGAGCGCGCGGGCAAGGCGCAGGGCGGCGCGCTGGATGGCGTGGCGGTGGGGCTGCCGGCGCTGCTGCGGGCGGTGAAGCTCCAGAAGCGCGCGGCGCGGGTGGGCTTTGACTGGCCGGACGCGACCCATGTGCTGGACAAGATCAGCGAGGAAACCGCCGAACTGGTGGCCGAGATGGGCGGCGACCCGGACCGGCTGGAAGAGGAATTCGGCGACCTGATGTTCGTGATGGCGAACCTCGCGCGGCATCTGAAGATCGACCCCGAGGCGGCGCTGCGTCGCGCCAACGGCAAGTTCGTGCGGCGCTTTCGCGGGATCGAGCGGCGGCTGGCCGCGATGGGCAAGCGTCCCGAGGACAGCGACCTGGCCGAGATGGACGCGCTGTGGGACGCCGAGAAGCGGGCCGAAAGGGGCTAGGCCAGCGTGATGCCGTCCATGTCGGCGATGCGGTGCAGGTCGGCGTCGTAGCGGGCTTGCAGAGTGGCGGCGTCTTCGGTGGAAAACGATGCGAAACCCGTGGGTTCCGGGTCGCCTCTGAAGCGTTCGATTTCCGCCTGCCAGATCTCGCGCGGCAGCGTCTCGCCCGCGTGATAGCGCGTTTGCAGGTGTTCCAGCGCTCGGTCGGTGGCCGAGAGGTTCACCACCTGGTCCGGTTCCTCCAGGGGGGCGTCTTGCAACTCCGGGACCAGGCGGCGCAGCAGGTCCGTGCTGGACCCTCGCCGGGCGAAGTCGATCACGGTCAGCCGTTCCGGCTTCAGGATATCGCGGAAATCGACGATCAGGTCGGGCCAGCCGCGATCCATGCTGAGGAAATGCGGCACCAGTGTCTCGAAAGGCGGCACCGCGTTGTCCTCGGCGCGCTTGCGGTAGGCCGAGACATAGAGCGCGTGGTAGGGCCGCAGGACGTAGACAAGGTGCGCGGGCCGCTCTCCCAGCGCCTGGGCGAGCGATGCCAGCCGGTTGGCCGAGGCGGGAAAGAAGCGGCCTTCGTAGAAATGGTGCATCGGGCCGGGGATGTTTTCCTCGGAGAGGATCAGCCTTTGCCCATTGGCAATGCGATCCAGGTGCGCCCGCAGCTTGCCCGCGAACTCGGGGATTCGCCTGGCGCCGTGACGCGGCCTTGGCAGGTCCATCCGCAGCCGCCCGCCCGGCGCACCGTCACGGCCCGGATAGACCGGCTCCAGCCCATGCCGTGCCAGCGCCGCGCGGTTCTGCGCGAGACAGAGCTGGAATGAACTGGTGCCGGTGCGATGCGCCCCGGCGTGGATGAAGACCCCGCGCATGGGGCGCACCTTGACGGGCAAGCGGGCGCTGGACAAGGCCCGGCGCAGTTGCAAATGTCGCGCCAAAACCAAGGGGGCACCATGCGCAGGATCATCATCGACACCGACCCGGGCCAGGACGACGCCGTGGCGATCCTGCTGGCATTGGCCTCGCCCGAGGAGATCGAGGTGCTCGGGATCACCGCCGTGGCGGGTAACGTGCCGCTGGCGCTGACGCAGAAGAACGCGCGGATCGTCTGCGAGCTGGCGGGGCGGACCGACATCAAGGTCTTCGCGGGGTACGATGCGCCGCTGAGGCGCAAGCTGATCACGGCGGAACATGTGCATGGCAAGACCGGGCTGGACGGGCCTTCGTTGCCCGATCCGGTGATGCCGCTGGCCGAGGGCCACGCGGTCGACTTCATCGTCGAGACGGTGCGGCGGGAACCGGAGGGCACGGTGACGCTCTGCCCGCTGGGGCCGCTGACCAACATCGCCGCCGCCCTGCAAAAAGCCCCTGACATTGCCGGGCGCCTGCAAGAGATCGTGCTGATGGGCGGCGCCTATTTCGAAGTGGGCAACATCACGCCGGCAGCGGAGTTCAACATTTACGTCGACCCGGAAGCCGCGGATATCGTGATGAAATCAGGTGTCAGGATCACGATCATGCCGCTTGACGTGACCCACAAGGCGCTGGTGACGAAGGCCCGCAACGATGCCTTCCGGGCGCTTGGCACGCCGGTCGGCGTGGCCGTCGCGCAGATGACCGATTTCTTCGAACGCTTCGACAAGGAGAAATACGGCTCGGCCGGTGCGCCGCTGCACGACCCCTGCGTGACCGCCTACCTGATCCGGCCCGACCTGTTCAAAGGCCGCTTCGTGAACGTCGAGGTGGAAACGCAGTCCGAACTGACGATGGGCATGACCGTGGCGGACTGGTGGGGCGTCAGCAAGCGCAAGCCGAACGCCACCTTCATGGGCGATATCGACGCCGGAGAGTTCTTTGCGCTGCTGACGGAACGGCTGGCCCGGCTCTAGGCGGGGCTCCGCCGGTTCCCTCGCGAAGGCGGAACCAAAGGTCCGGGGCAGGTGTTGTCGTGTCACAGCCCGCCGGTGAAACCCGTGCGGGGGACAACGAACCGGAAGGACAAGACCATGAAATTCATCACCTTTTCCGTCATCGGCGCCGCCATGCTGGGGCTGACCGCCTGCGACACGATGACCCCTTCGCAGCAATCGGCCGCCGGTGCCGTCGGCGGCGCGGCGGCTGGCCTGCTGGTGGCCGACGCCTTCGACGCCAACGACAACTGGAAGATCGTTTCGACCCTGGCCGGGGCGGCCGCCGGGACGATGGTGGCACGGAACACGCAAAACGCGACCTGCGCCTATTCCAACGGCAACGGCACCTATTACACGGCACCCTGCCCGTAAGACCTCTCGCCCGGCCCGCATCGCGGTGCCGGGCGAATCCATGCCTGCAAGGCATCAGCTTCCAAAAAATTTGCGGTTTGTGAATGTGACGGGCTGGTCTATGTCTTCCCATGGGAGGACGACAGATCGTGGCATCGCGCATTTCGGGAACGACCCGGCTGGTCGGATTGTTCGGCTCGCCCGTGGCGCACAGCCGCTCTCCGGTCATGCAGAACACGGTGTTCGAGGCGATGGGCCTCGACCTGGTCTATCTTGCCTTCGATGCGGGGGCAGACCGGGCCGGGGACGTTGCCCGCACGATCCGACTGTTGAACCTGCGCGGGGCGAACGTCACCATGCCGCTGAAGCGCGCGCTGCTGCCCTATCTCGACGCGCTGAGCCCCGCCGCACGGCGCTGCGGTGCGGTCAATGTGGTGGTGAACGATGACGGCGTGCTGACGGGACATATCAGCGACGGGGAAGGCTTTCTGCTGTCGCTGGACGAGGCGGGAGTCGGCGTCGCGGGGCAGTGCATGGTCATCCTTGGCGCGGGCGGCGCGGGGATCGCGGTGGCGGTGCAGGCGTCGATCGCGGGGGCGAAAGCGACACTGTTCAACCGGCGCGACGGGTTCTTCGCTCAAGCCGGGACGCTGCTGGACCACCCCGAGAATGCCGCGATTTCGCTGCTGGACATGGACGACACCGACGCTCTGGCGCAGGCGGTGGCCGAGGCCGATATCCTTGTCAACGCAACCCCTCTTGGCATGAAGGGCGCATCCGAAGCCGTTGCCTTGCCTGACCTTTCCCTGCTGCGCCCCGGCCTGACCGTCTGCGACCTGGTCTATGTCCCGCGCGAAACCCGCCTGTTGCGCGAGGCGGCGCGGCGGGGGTGCAGGACGGTCTCGGGCCTTGGCATGCAGCTCTGGCAGGCGGTCCCGGCCTTCCGCCTCTGGACCGGGCGCGAGATGGACGTGGACCTTGCCCGCAGGGTGCTGTTCGAGGGCGCAGCATGACCGGCTTCCTTGCCATCTGGTGCGAGATCGCACCGCAAGACCTTGCCGACTACCGCGCCTGGCTGACGCGGGAGCATATCGCCGACCGCACGGTCCTGCCGGGAATCCTCGGCGTGCGGTTGTTCGAGTCGCCCGACAACGCCTGCGCCCATTTCATCCTTTACGCCACGCAATCCCCGGACGTGCTGCGCGGCCCGGCCTATCGCGCCGTGCTGGACAACCCCTCGCCCTGGACGCGGGCGATCATGCCGAAATTCGGCCCCTTCGACCGCGCCCTGGGCCGGCAGGTGCTAAAGCTCGGCAACGGCGTCGGCGCACATGTCTGCGCCTGGCGGATCGGGGCCGCGACGCCTGACCTGACACAACTCGCGCGCGCCTTGCAGCCGCTGGTGGGCGCGGACGGGGTGGTCAGCCTGCGGCTCTTCGCGCTAGACCGGGACTCGACGGACAGGCACAGCGAGGAAAAGACGATGCGCGGCGGGGCCGAGGGCGATTTCGACCTGCTCCTTTGCGCCGAGGCGATGACCGGGACGGCGGCGCGGGGGATCGCGCAACGGCTCGGCCCGGACCTGCCGGACCTGTTCCCGACCCTCACCCGCGCCGATGTCACGCTGGGGCGGATGATCTATGGCGAAGCGGCGCATGAACTGCCGATGACGCCAAGCGACTAGACGAGCACCATAAGGGAGGACCACATGCTCACCAACCTCATCCGGACCGCCACGCTGGCGGCCGCCCTGGCCCTGCCGACGCTGGCGCCGGCGCAGGGCGTCGCGCCGCTGGACCCGCCGCAAAGCGTCAAGGTCGCCTATGTGCCGATCATGAAGTTCGCGACGATGTATGTCGCCGAACAGCGCGGGATCTTCGACAAATACGGGCTGGACGTCGAGCTTGAGCGCGTGAAGTCCGGCACGGAAGCCATTGCTTTCCTGACACAAAGCACCATCGACGTCGGCGGCATCGCCATCGTCACCTCGCTCTGGAGCGGGTGGAACAAGGGGCTGGACATCCGCGTCATCGCGCCGGGCGCGCTGGAGCCGATGGAGAACAGCCCGACCAAGCTGCTGGTGCGCGCGGCGGTTGCGGATCAGATCAAGTCCGCCGCCGACCTGAAAGGCCGCCGCATCGCGGTGGCGGGCGGTCCGGGCAGCGGCGGCGAATACCTCGCCTCCAAGGGTCTTGCGCGGGGCAACCTGACGATCCGCGATGTCGAGTTGATGAACGTCGCCAACCCCGACATGGCGATGGCGGTCGAGAACGGCTCGGTCGACGCCGCGCTGGTGGGTTCGCCCTTCGCCGACCAGATCCTGAACGCCGGGACCGGCAAGGTGCTGGAAAGCGACCTGACCCCGGGCCTGATGACCGTGGCCTTTGTCGGCTCGGGCAAGTTCATCAACGAACGCCCCGAGGCCGCGGAACGCTTCGTGCTGGCGCTGACCGAGGCGGCGCGGATGATGCAGGGCGACGACTACCTCGCGCCTGAAAACATCGAAGCCTACCTGACCTTCACCAATTCGACCGAGGACGCGATCCGCAAGGGCAGTCCGGTGATCTACGACCCGGCCATGCAGATCCCGGTCGAGGGTCTTGCCGACATGGAAAAGGTCCACCGCGAGAACGGGCGGACCGAATACACCGATCCGCTGGACCTGTCGAAGGCCGTCGACACCACATTCACCAAGAAGGCCGTTGCCACCCTGGGCAACTGAGCCAACCGGGGCGCGCATTGGCCGCGCCCCCCTTTTCCCAAGGAAGATAACCCGTGGACGACACCGTTGCCACGCCGTGGAAGATCCGCGCGCAATCGGTCGGCAAGGTCTATGACACCGCCGCCGGCCCCTTTACCGCTGTCGAGGATTTCGACCTGACCGTTGGAGACGGCGAGTTCGTCGCCATCGTCGGCCCCTCGGGCTGCGGCAAGTCCACCGTCCTGCGCATGGTCGCGGGGCTGGAGGATGTCAGTTCGGGCCGGATCGAGATCGCCCGGGGCAGCGATCCGGGCAAGCCGACGAACAGCGTCGTCTTCCAGGAATACGCCATCTTCCCCTGGAAGACGGTGATCGAGAATGTCGCCTTCGGCCTGCAGATGCGCGGCATCAGCCGGGCCGAACGGCTGGACGTGGCGCGGCACTGGCTCGACCGGGTCGGGCTGGCGAAGTTCGCGGAGTATTATCCGCACCAGATCTCGGGCGGGATGAAGCAGCGCGTCAGCATCGTGCGGGCGCTGGCGAACGATCCCGAGGTGCTGCTGATGGACGAACCGCTGGGCGCGCTGGATGCGCAGACGCGGGTGGTCCTGCAAGAGGAACTGCTGCGCATCTGGGAGGAAACGCGCAAGACGGTGCTTTACATCACCCACTCGCTGGAAGAGGCGGTTCTGCTGGGCGACCGGGTGGTGCTGATGAGCGCGCAGCCGGGCCGCATCCTCGACATCTACCAGATCGACCTGCCCCGCCCGCGCAGTTTCGAGACGACGAACCTGCCCGCCTTCGCCGACTACCGGGCGCGGATCTGGGACAAGCTCAGCGCCGAAGTCACCCGCGCGATGGAGATGCAGCCATGAGCGACAACCGCCGGGCCATCCTGTCCTTGGCCGGGGCGCTGGTGCTGCTGCACCTCGTTCTTGCCCTGTTCGGTCTCTGGCGCGATTGGGCCTGGCCCGCCATCGGCGTTAGCTTCATCCTGCTGGTGCTGGTCTGCGAACGGCTGGGCCGCATGGTCCCCGCCCGCTGGCGCGCCACGTACGAACGCGCGCTTGCCTTGGGCTTTCCGCTGCTGGTGCTGATCCTCTGGCAGCTGGGCGCGCGCTTCGGGCTGATCAACCCGCTGTGGTTCCCGCCCCCGTCCGAGATCGCCCGCGCCCTGTGGGAGGTCAGCGTGAACTACGACCGCTTCTCGGGCACCAGCCTGCTGGGGCGTCCCTGGCTGATCCCCTCGGCCTGGGCGGAGGGCGGGTTGCCCGCCGTCGGTGCGCTGCTGTCGGAGAGCCACCTGCTGGCCACCGTGGGGCGGGTGCTGGCCGGGTTCCTGCTGGGGGCGATCCCCGGCATCCTGGTCGGCGTGGTCATGGGCGTGAACCAGACCGTGCGGCTGATGCTCGACACCTCGCTGTCGGCGATCTACGTCCTGCCCAAGATCGCGATCTTTCCCATCGTCATGCTGATGTTCGCCAATCCCTTCGGCGAGGGGCCGAAGATCGTCGTCGTGGCGCTGGCCGTCTTCATCCTGATGGCGATCAACGCGATGGCGGGCGTGCGCCAGATCGACCCGGTCTACCTGATGGCCGGGCGCAACTATGGCGCGGGGCCGTGGCAGCTGCTGCGCCACGTCATCCTGCCGGGCGCCCTGCCGGTGATCTTCGCCGGGCTGCGCATCGCGCTTGGGACGGCGATGATCGTGATCATCTCGGTCGAGTTCCTGCGCGCCAAGCAGGGGGTCGGCTACATGACCTATTACTACTGGGAAGTGCTGGTGCCCGAGAAGATGTATGCGGGCCTTGTCGTGGTGATGGCGATGGGCGTGGCCTTCACCGCCCTGCTCTACTGGCTGCAACGGCGGCTGATGCCGTGGCGGCGGTGACGCCGGACACCGGGCTGCCGTTCCGCCAGCTCGAGGTGTTCCATGCGGTGATGGAAACGGGATCGGTGGCCGCCGCGGCGCGGGTGCTGGGCGTGTCGCAGCCCTCGCTGAGCCGCAGCCTGCAACGGCTCGAGGACCAGATGCGCCTGCCGCTGTTCCAGCGGCACCGCAAGCGGCTGGTCCCGACGGCCGAGGCGCAACGGCTGTTCGAGATGGTTGCCCCGGCGGTCCACCAGATGCGGGCGATCACCGCGACGGCGGCGCGGATCGCCGATGGCGAGGCGAGCCTGTTCCGTTTTGCCGCCACGCAGAGCGTCGTGCGGGTGCTGCTGCCCCGCGCGCTGCGCACGATGCGGCGGCGGGTGCCGGGGCTGCGGCTGTTCCTCGACACGGTGACGCGCAGCCGGCACGTCGAATACCTGCTGTCCTCGCAGGGGGAATGCGTGGTCTCGCTGGCCGAGGTCGATCATCCGCTGATTGCCGCGCGCGAGGTGGCGCGCGCGCCGCTGGTGGCGCTGATGCCGTCGGAGCATCCCCTGGCCTCGCGGGGGCCGCTGACGCCCGCGATGCTGGAGCACGAGGCGGTGATGCTGTTCGAGCGCAGCGGGCCGCACTCCAACGCGATCGACGCGTTTTTCGCGGGGCACGACAGGCCCTCGACGGCGACCTGGATCCGGTTTTCGGATGCCGCCGTCGGGCTGGCGGCGGAGGGTGCGGGCATCGCGCTGGTCGACGGGTTCACCGCGATGGGCTGGTTGCCGCCGGGGCTGGTGCAGGTGCCGCTGGCGGACCCGCCCTCGTTCACGGCGCGGCTTTACTGGAACGCGGAACGTCCCGGCTCGCGGCTGGTCGGGATGCTGGGGGATGTCCTGATGGCAGAGGCGAAGGATCATGGCTGAGGAAAGCTGGGACGTCATCGTCGCGGGCGGCGGCAGCGCCGGGGTCGCGGCGGCCTGCGGGGCGGCGCAGGCAGGCGCGAAGGTGCTGCTGGTGGAACGCTCGGGCTTCCTCGGCGGGGCGGCCACGCTGGGCCATGTGCTGGCCTGGTGCGGCTTCTATCCCCAGGTCGCGGGGGCGCAGCCCGATCCGGTGGTCGGCGGTGTCGGCCGACAGGCGCTGGAGACGCTGGCGGACCTCGGGATGGAGGTCGCGCCCTATTTCTCGGCCTCGGGCAACTGGCCGATCCGGCTGAACGCCGAGGCGACCAAGCTGGCGCTCGACCGCGTGGTCGGGAACAGCGGCGCGCGGGTGATGTTCCACGCCGACCTGGTACGGGCGCATGTTTCGGGCGGGCGGATCGAGGCGGTGGAGCTGCGCGACCCGCGCGGGGTTCGCACCTTGAGCGCGGCGGCCTTTGTCGAGGCGACGGGCGACGCCGAACTGGCCTTTGCCGCCGGGGCCTCCGCTTGTCCTTTGCATGGCGGTCCGCCGCAGGCGGCGTCGCTGCCGGTGCGGATCAGCGGCATCGCCCCCGGCGCGTCGATGGACAAGCCGGTGCGGGCGCAGGCGCTGACGGCGATTGACCGGCGCATCGGGCGGGCCGAGGTGCGGGCCGATGGCGGCATCCTGACCACCCTGCCCGGCAGCCCGGACCTCTGGTGGCTGGCCATCGACGCCGAGACCAACGGGCTGGACGCCGAAGACCTGACCGCCGCCGAACAGGACGCGCGCGCACTGGCCTGGCGCGCGGTGGCGGCACTGCGGGCGATCCCGGGCTACGAGGGCGCGCAGGTGGCGGCGACCGGGCCGAAGATCGGCCTGCGCGAGTCGCGTCACGCGGCCAGCCTCGCGCCCCTGCGGGAAACCACGCTGCTGGAGGGGGCGCGGCCCGACGACACCATCGCCCTTGGCGGTTGGCCGATGGAGATCATCCACGCGCCCGGACGGGCGGAGTATCGGCGGATCGGTGGCGACGGCATCTATGGCATTCCGCTGGGAGCGCTGCGCTCGGCGGATCTGTCCAACCTCTGGCTGGCCGGGCGCTGCATCGGCGCCGATCCGGCGGCCTATGCCTCGGCAAGGGTGATGGGCACGGCCTTTGCCACGGGCCAGGCGGCGGGCGTGGCGGCGGCGTTGGCCACCGCCGACGCGCAGCGTGTTCGGAAGGCGCTGGTGCGGCAGGGGGCGCTACTGTAACGAAGCCCCCCTCCCTGACCCTCCCCCCGGCGGGGGGAGGGAATTGCGAGGGCCTCAGCCGATCGCCATGCCGTCGCTGCGCTTCACCGCGATGACGGCGGAGCGCGGCAGGCTGCCTTCGCCATCCGGGAAGGGCGCATCCGGGTGCTGGATGCCGACGAACATCGTCTTGCCATCCGCCGACCAGCAAAGCCCGGTGACTTCCGAGCCCTTCGGCGCGGTCAGGAAGCGGCGGATTTCGCCGCTGACCGGGTCGCCCACCAGCATCTGGTTGTTGCCCTGGCCCTCGAAGTCGCCTTCGTTGCTGTCGTCGCCGTCGGTCTGGATCCAGAGCAGGCCCTTGCTGTCGAACGCCATGCCGTCGGGCGAGTTGAACATGTTCCCGGCGGTGACGTTGCGCGACCCGGCATAGGCGTCCGAGTGCCTGGCCGGGTTGCCGGCCATGACGTAGAGATCCCAGGCGAAGGCATCGGCCGCATGGTCGCCGCCCTCGGGCGTCCAGCGCACGATCTGGCCGTACTGGTTCTTCTCGCGCGGGTTGGGGCCGCCGACCGGCGTTTCGTCCCCGCCCGCGTTCGGCTTGACGCCCCGGCGGGTGTTGTTGGTCAGGGCGCAATAGGCCTCGGCCTTCATCGGGTTGACGGCGACCCATTCGGGGCGGTCCATCGTGGTGGCGCCGACCTTCGACCCGGCCATGCGGGCGAAGACGAGGATTTCCTCGGCGCTCATGCCCGTCGCCTCGGGCGTCAGGGCGATCCACTGGCCCTTGCCGTCGTCGGTGAACCTGGCAACTGAAAGCGTCCCGGCGTCCAGCAGCGTGTCCGTGGGCTGGTCTTCGACGTAAACCGCATCCGAAACGAAGCGGTAGAGGAACTCGCCCCGCTCGTCATCGCCGAGGTAGACCACCACGCGGCGGTCGGCGGCCAGGACAACTTCGGCGTTCTCGTGCTTGAAACGGCCAAGGGCGGTGCGCTTGACCGGGATGGAAGAGGCGTCCGCCGGGTCGATCTCGACGATCCAGCCCTGCGTGTTCGGCTCGTTCGGGTCGGCGGACATATCGAAACGCGGATCGAACTTTTCGTAACCGTTGTAGCTTTCGGCGCCGAGACTGTAGCGTTTCTGTTCCGCCGCCTGGGCAAAGTTGGCGGCAGTCGCCCCGAAGAAGCCGTTGAAATTCTCCTCGCAGGTCAGGTAGGTGCCCCAGGGCGTCTTGCCGGAACCGCAGTTGTTGAAGGTGCCGCGCGCGGTCATGCCGGCGGGGTCGGAGACGGTCTGCACCAGCGCGTGACCGGCGACGGGGCCGGCGAGGCGCATCTCGGTGTCCTGGGTGATCCGGCGGTTCCAGGGGCTGTCGACGACGATGGACCAACCGTCCGCGCCCTCGGCCACTTCCATCACCGTCACGCCCTGGATGTTGCGCAGCAGCTGTGCGTCCTCGGCGGTGGCGGCCTTGCCCTCGGCGTGGCGGCCCGGCAGGTTGACCTCGTTGTTGGAATACTCGCTGTTGACGGCGATCAGGGTGTGGCCGTCGACCTGGAACAGCTCCATCCCGTCGGTGTTCTCGCCGAAGACACGGGTCGACGAGGCAAAGGCGACGCCCTGCGCTGGGTCGAACACTGCGGCATCGCTGAACAGCGCGTCACCCCAGCGGGCGAGCAGTTTCCATTCGTAGCCCTCGGGGACGTGGATGGTGCTGTCTGTGGTGATGTCAACGCCTTCGAAGGGGAAGACGGGGGCCTGCGCGCGGGCGGCAGTGGTCGTCAGCAGCGTGCCCATCGCCCCGGCGGCGGAGCCGAGCGCGATCACGCCCGACAGGAAGCCGCGGCGGGTCAGGGCAGAGGCGACCACGCGGTCGAAATCGGTTTCCATCGGGCGCGGGTTCTTCAGTTCGTCCCAGGCGTCCGCACTCGGTCGGCTGTGATCCTTGTCGGTCATGGCTTTCGGTTCTCCGTTGTCAGATGGCGCCTCGATAGGGCCCCCTTGCAATGGATTGATGAAGCCTGCGTGACAGAACGGTGACAGCCGCCACGTCAACCGAGCGCGTAGCCGGACCCCCGAACGGTGCGGATCGCGTCCGCCCCGCCATGCTTGCCAAGCGCCTTCCTGAGCCGCCCGATATGCACGTCCACGGTGCGGGTATCGACATAGATGTCGCGGCCCCAGACCCGGTCGAGCAGCTGCTCGCGGCTCCACACCCGGCCCGGTTTTTCCATGAAGGTCGACAAGAGGCGGAACTCGATCGGCCCGAGTTTCAGCTCGCGTTCGCCGCGGAAGACCTTGTGCGCCTCGGAATCGAGCAGGATGTCGTCATGCACCAGCCGCTCGCCCACCGTGGCGGGACGCGACCGGCGCAGCTGGGACTTCACCCGTGCCATCAGCTCGATCACCGAATAGGGCTTGGTCACATAGTCGTCCGCCCCGGTTTCCAGCCCGCGCACCTTGTCGAGTTCCTCCGAACGCGCCGAGATCATGATGACCGGCGTCAGGCGCGAGGCCGGGCGCAGCTTGATGCGGCGGCAGACCTCGATGCCTGACGTGCCCGGCAGCATCCAGTCGAGCAGGATCAGGTCGGGCGCTTCCTCTTCGACCAGCAGCAGCGCCTCGGAGCCGTCGGCGGCCCGGATCACCCGGAAGCCTTCGCTTTCGAGGTTGTAGGCCAGCATCTCGGCCTGGGCCGGTTCGTCCTCGACCACCAGCACCGATGGCGATAGCTCGTTCACCGGACCACGCCCTCTTCCAGCGTCAGCGAGGTGCGGTCCTGCTTGGGCCGGTCATCCTCGGGCAGCTTGCCGGTCACCAGGTAGATCGTCTGTTCGGCGATGTTGGTGGCGTGGTCGCCGACGCGTTCGATGTTCTTGGCGATGAAGTGCAGCTGCATCCCCACGGCGATGTTGCGCGGGTCTTCCATCATGTGCGTCAGCAGGGAGCGGAACAGCGTGTTGTAGATCTGGTCGGCCTCGGCGTCGCGGGTGATGACCTCCTGCGACTTTTCCACGTCCCGCTGGATGTAGGCATCCAGCGCGTCCTTCATCATCGCCTCGACAAAGCGCGACATGCGCCGCAGCGCGCCATGGGCGCCTTCGATCTCGGTCCCGCCGGTGACGGTCATGGTGCGCTTGGCGATGTTCTTGGCGTAGTCGCCGCAGCGTTCGAGGTGCGAGGAGATCTCCATCACCGACAGCACCATGCGCAAATCGCCGGCGGTCGGCGCGCGCAGGGCGATCAGGCGGGCGGTGTCGGTCTTGACGGCGATGTCCAGCTCGTCGATAGCGCGGTCGCCCTTGCGGACCTGCTCGGCCAGTTCGACGTCGCGGCTTTCCAGCGCCTTGGCGGCGTCGGCGAGGGCGACCTCGACCAGCCCGCCCATCTTCATGACGTTGGCCTGGATGCCTTCGAGATCGCGGTCGAAGGAGGAGAGGATGTGCTTTTCGGTCATGGGCTTATCCGATCCGTCCGGTGATGTAGCTTTCCGTCCGGCTGTCCTGAGGACGGGTGAATATCTGGTCGGTGTCGCCGAATTCCACCAGGTTGCCGAGGTGGAAGAAGGCGGTCTTCTGGCTGACGCGGGCGGCCTGCTGCATCGAGTGGGTGACGATCACCACCGAGTAGTCGCGGCGCAGCTCGTCGATCAGCTCCTCGACCTGGGCGGTCGCGATGGGGTCGAGCGCAGAGCAGGGTTCGTCCATCAGCAGCACTTCCGGTTCCGTCGCGACGGCGCGGGCGATGCAGAGGCGCTGCTGCTGGCCGCCGGACAGGCCGGTGCCGGGCGCGTGCAGGCGGTCCTTGACCTCGTTCCAGATCGCGCCGCGGCGCAGGGCCTTCTCAACGATGTCGTCGAGTTCCGCCTTGGTGCGGGCCAGCCCGTGGATACGGGGGCCGTAGGCCACGTTGTCATAGATCGACTTCGGGAAGGGGTTCGGCTTCTGGAATACCATGCCGACCTTGGCGCGCAGCTGCACCGGGTCGACGCGGCGGTCGTAGATGTCCTCGCCGTCCAGCAGGATCTCGCCCTGGACGCGGCAGATGTCGATGGTGTCGTTCATCCGGTT
>JAGRMS010000209.1 GCA_020441135.1 Pseudooceanicola sp. | reverse complement strand
ACGGGCTGAACCTGACATGGGAGACGCTGGAGGGGCTGGCAAAGCATAACGGCCCCGTAACCGGTGTCTTGCCCTGGGCGCTGGCGGATTACAGCGCGCGGCATGATCTGGAACTCGCCACCTATGCCAGCGCCGAGGCGCAGGTGGCGGCGATTTCGGACGATGTGGCCTACAACCACCACGACCTGCATGACGGCCTGCGGGCCGAGCTGTTCTCGACCGACGAACTGGCGGCGCTGCCGATCCTCCAGGATTGCTTCGCCGAGGTGGATCGCAAGTATCCCGACCTCAACTACTATCGCCGCCGCCACGAGGCCCTGCGGCGGTTCTTCGGCGTGCTGGTCGAGGACGTGATCGGCTTCGCCCGGGCGCGGCTGGCGGAAATCGCGCCGCAATCGGTCGAGGACGTGCGGCACGCGGGCCGGGGCCTGATCCGCTTCTCGGACCCGCTCTTCGCCGACCTGAAGGTGATCCGCGACTTCCTGTTCCAGCGGATGTACCGCGCGCCCAGCGTGGTGGTCGTGCGGGCGCAGGTGACGCAGGTGGTGAACGAGCTGTTTCCGTATTTCATGGCCCATCCCGACCAGCTGCCGAAACAGTGGCGCAAGGACGTGGCCGAGGCGCAGGGCGAAACCGCCCTGGCGCGGATCGTGTCGGACTACATCTCGGGCATGACCGACCGTTTTGCGATCCAGGAACATGCAAGGTTGCTGGGCGGGGGCGAGACCGCGCAGCCGCCGGTCTGAACGTCGTTGACCTTGCTTGCGCGCATGGTAGACCGCCGGGGATCGAAAGGAATGACGAGATGAACCTGTTTGCCGATATCCGTGCGCTGGTGGTGGAAAGCCTGACGGCGCTGGCCGACGAGGGTGCGCTGCCCAGGGGGCTGGAGACGCAGGGCGTGGCGGTCGAACCGCCGCGCGATGCCGGGCACGGGGACATGGCGACCAATGCCGCGATGGTGCTGGCCAAGCCCGCGGGGATGCCGCCCCGCGCGATTGCCGACCTGCTGGCGAAGAAACTGATCGACGATGGCCGCGTCCTCAGTGCCGAGGTGGCGGGGCCCGGGTTCCTCAACCTGCGGCTGGCGCCGTCGGTCTGGCAGGGCCTGGTCGGCGCGGTGCTGGCGGATGGCACCGATTACGGGCGCTCGGCCATGGGCAAGGGCGTGAAGGTCAACGTCGAATATGTCTCGGCCAATCCGACCGGCCCGCTGCACGTCGGCCATACGCGCGGCGCGGTCTTCGGGGATGCGCTGGCGAGCCTGCTGGCCTTTGCCGGGTATGACGTGACGCGCGAATACTACATCAACGACGGCGGCGCGCAGGTCGACGTGCTCGCCCGGTCGGTCTACATGCGCTACCAGGAGGCGCACGATCTCAGCGTCGACTGGCCCGAGGGCAGCTATCCGGGCGATTACCTGATCCCGGTGGGCGAGGCGCTGAAGGACAAGGTGGGCGACGCCTACCTCGAAGAGCCCGAATCCGTCTGGCTGGCCCCGGTGCGCGAGTTCGCCACCGACGCGATGATGGACCTGATCCGCTCGGACCTTGCCGCGCTTGGCGTGAAGATGGATGTCTTCTATTCGGAAAAGTCGCTCTACGGCACCGGCCGGATCGAGGCGGCGCTGGAGGCGCTGAAGGAACGCGGCCTGATCTATCGCGGCACGCTGGAGCCGCCGAAAGGCAAGACCCCCGAGGACTGGGAGCCGCGCGAGCAGGTGCTCTTCCGCTCGACCGCGCATGGCGACGACGTGGACCGGCCGGTGATGAAGTCGGACGGGGCCTGGACCTATTTCGCGCCGGACATCGCCTATCATTATGACAAGATTTCCAGGGGCTTCGACGCGCTTATTGATGTATTCGGGGCGGATCACGGCGGTTACGTCAAGCGGATGAAGGCCGCCGTCTCGGCCCTGTCCGATGGCCGGGTGCCGGTGGACATCAAGCTGTGCCAGCTGGTGCGGCTGTTCAAGAACGGCGAGCCGTTCAAGATGTCGAAGCGCGCCGGGAACTTCGTCACCCTGCGCGACGTGGTCGAGCAGGTGGGGCCGGACGTCACCCGCTTCGTCATGCTGACCCGCAAGAACGACGCGCCCTTGGACTTCGATTTCGACAAGGTGCTGGAGCAGAGCCGCGAGAACCCGGTGTTCTACGTGCAATACGCCAATGCCCGGATCATGAGCGTGATCCGCAAGGCGGAAGAGGCGGGGATCGACGCGAGTGCCGCGCCCGACCTGTCGCTGCTGACGCATGAGGCCGAGATGAAGGTGGCCAAGCAGCTGGCGGAATGGCCGCGCCTGGTCGAGATCGCGGCGCGCACCAACGAGCCGCACCGCGTTGCCTTCTACCTCAACGAACTGGCGGGCGACTTCCACGCGCTGTGGAACCGGGGCAACGACGACGCCTCGCTGCGCTTCGTGCAGGACGATGTTCGCGCATCCCAGGCGAAACTCGCGCTGGCGCGTGCCGTTTCCGTTGTCATTTCCGCAGGTCTTGCTATTCTTGGAGTCAAGCCGGCGCAGGAGATGCGGTAACAAATCGCCCGAAACGCCGGTCCGAGGCAGAAACAAGACACCGTGCTGCGGAAATGACCGCGGGAAACGGGCAGTGAGGCGGACATGGCGGATATCGAATACACCGATGCGGTGGCCGGGGACGACTCCGTCCCGGCAACGGGCGGGCTTGGGCGATTGATCAACCTGGCCGGGGCGCTGGCCTCGATCCTTCTGATCGCCGGGATCTGCGTCTGGGGTTACAAGCTTTGGGTGCGCGACGTGACCGGGGTGCCGGTGGTCCGCGCACTGGAAGGCCCGATGCGGGTCGCGCCGCAGGATCCGGGCGGCGAAGCCGCCGATCATCAGGGGCTGGCGGTCAACGCGGTGGCGGCGCAGGGCACGGCGGCGCCGGTCGCGGACCGCATCCTGCTGGCGCCGGGCGCGGTGGAGCTGACCGACGAAGACACGCCGATGGCGGGGGGCGACACCCCCAGCGCGCAAGCCGCGCGGCCCGAGGAACTGACCAATGCCAGCGTCGAGGCGCTGGTGCAGCAGCTGATTTCCGGCAGCGAACCGGTGGCCGAACCCGAAGCCGCGGAACAAGCGGAGGTGGTGCCGGTCAGCGCCGGTGGGCTGACCCGCTCCCTGCGCCCGCGCGTGCGGCCCGAGACGCTGGCCTCGGTGATGGACGAAGACCTCGAGGAAGGCGATACCCTGCGCTTCCAGGGGACCGTCAAGGAGATGGAGGCCGACGCGGTGCCGATCGGGTCGAAGCTGGCCCAGCTCGGTGCCTTCGACTCCGCTGAAACCGCGCGGGGCGAGTGGGACAAGCTGAACCTGCGCTTTGGCGACTACCTGGGCGACAAGACCCGCGTGGTGCAGAAGGCGACCAGTGGCGGGCGCACCTTCTATCGCCTGCGCGCGATGGGCTTCGCGGACATCGCCGACGCCCGCCGCTTCTGCGCCGTGCTTGCAGCGGAAAAGGCCGAGTGCATCCCGGTGACGCTGCGGTGAGCTTCGGCGCAACCATCCTCGACGCCGAGGGGCTGCGGCTGACCCGCGACGAGGTGACGCTGTTCCGCGAGGCCGATCCCTTCGGCTTCATCCTGTTCGCGCGAAATATCGACACGCCCGACCAGGTCCGCGCGCTCTGTGACGAGATGCGGTCGGCGGTGGGCCGCCGCGCGCCGATCCTGATCGACCAGGAAGGCGGGCGCGTGCAACGCCTGCGCGCGCCGCTGGCCCGCGTCTGGCATCCGCCGCTGGATCACGTCGCGCTGGCGGGCGAGGCGGCGGAGCGGGCGATGTATCTGCGCTATCGCCTGATTGCCCACGAACTGCTGGCGCTGGGGATCGACGGCAACTGCGCACCGATGGTCGATCTGGCCGGCCCGCGGACCCACGATTTCCTGCGCAACCGCTGCTATGGGACCGAGGCGGCAACCGTCGCCGGGATCGGGCGGCAGGTGGCCGAGGGGCTGCTGGACGGTGGCGTGCTGCCGGTGTTGAAGCACATCCCCGGCCACGGCCGTGCCACGCAGGACAGCCACCACGAGTTGCCCCACGTTGATGCCGATGCCGAGGCGCTGGACGACACCGATTTCGCCGCCTTCCGCGCGCTGAACGATCTGCCGATGGGGATGACGGCGCATCTGGTCTATTCCGACATCGACGATCTGCCAGCCACGCTGTCGCCCCGCGTGATGGCCCTGGTCCGCGAGCAGATCGGCTTTGGCGGGCTGATCATGACCGACGACATCTCGATGAAGGCGCTGTCGGGCTCGCTGGCGGACCTCTCCGCGCGCTCCATCGCGGCGGGCTGCGACGTGGTCCTGCTGTGCAACGCCACCCTGGCCGAACGCGCAGAAGTGGCGCAGGCGGCCGGGCGCATGAGCGACACGGCACAGGCCCGCGCCGACGCGGCACTGGCCGCGCGGCGCGACCCCGCTGTGCTTGACATCGACGCCGCAGAGACGGAACTTGCCCGTCTCATGCGCGGACGGGTCTATGGGTGACGACAACTTCCAGGAAGACACGATATCCGTCGCCGACCGGCTTGCCGCCGAGGCGCTGATCGTCGATGTCGAGGGCTATGAGGGGCCGCTGGATCTGCTCTTGACGCTGTCGCGCACGCAGAAGGTGGACCTGCGCAAGATCTCGGTGCTGGAACTCGCCCGCCAGTACCTCGCCTTTGTCGAAAAGGCCAAGGCGTTGCGGATCGAACTGGCCGCCGATTACCTGGTGATGGCCGCCTGGCTCGCCTTCCTGAAATCCCGCCTGCTGCTGCCGCCCGACCCCTCCGAGGAAGGCCCCTCCGGCGAAGACCTCGCCGCGCACCTGGCGTTCCAGCTGGAACGCCTGCAAGCCATGCGCGAGGTCGCCGCCCGGCTGATGGCCCGCGACCGGCTGGGGCGGGATGTCTTTGCGCGCGGGCAGGGCGAAGACGTGATGCGCATCCGCACCGTGCGCTTTACCGCCACGCTTCTGGACCTGATGCAGGGCTACGCCCGCATCCGCACCCGCGACGAATTCCGCCCCTTCGTGATGGACCGCGACTCCGTCTTCACGATGGAACAGGCGCTGGAACGGATGCGCGGGCTGATCGGCTTCGCCGGCGACTGGACCGAAATCGCCGCCTGGCTGCCGGATGGCTGGGACAGCGACCCGGTCCGGCGGCGATCCGCCACCGCCGCGACTTTTGCCGCCTCGCTGGAACTGGTAAAGCAGGGCCAGCTTGAAATCCGCCAAAGCGCGACATTTGCGCCGATCGAGGTGCGCAAGAGACAATGAACGACGTGACCGAAGCCCCTGAGGAAGAAGAGAAAAGCCTGTTCGCGGCCCCGCCCGAGGGCGAGCAGGAGCGCATGGTCGAGGCGATGCTCTTCGCCTCGGCCCAGCCGGTGACGGTGCGCGACCTCGAGGCGCGGATGCCGATTGGCTGCGACGCCGCCGAGGCGCTGGTGCGCCTGCGCAAGCGCTACGAGGGGCGCGGCGTGCGGGTGGTGAAGGTGGACGATGCCTGGGCCATGCGCACCGCGCCTGACCTCGGCTTCCTGATGCAGAAGGAAACCGTCGAGACCCGCAAGCTGTCCCGCGCCGCCATCGAGACGCTGGCGATCATCGCCTATCACCAGCCGGTGACGCGCGCCGAGATCGAGGAAATCCGCGGTGTCTCGGTCTCGCGCGGGACCATCGACCAGCTGCTCGAGATGGAGTGGATCCGGCTGGGCCGCCGCAAGATGACGCCGGGGCGGCCCGTGACCTTTGTGGTGACGCCGACCTTCCTCGACCATTTCGGGCTGGAAAGCGCGCGTGACCTGCCGGGCCTGAAGGAACTTCGGCAGGCGGGCCTGCTGGAAAACCGCCCGCCGCCGGGGGCTTTCTCGATGACCGACCAGGAGCCGGAGGAAGAGGACGACGAAGTGACCGGCCAGCCCGAGCTTTTCGACGAATAGGAGGGCCGCTTGGACCGTATCATCCGGATGATCGTGAACCTGCTGATGCGGCGGGCGATCAATACCGGCATCAACAAGGGCATGAAGGCGATGCGGGGCAGCGGCAAGACGCCCCCGATGCCGACACCGTTGCCACAGCCGCAGCGACCCGACGATCCGGAAGAGGCGCAGCGCAAGGCCGCGAAACAGGCCGTGCGGGAAGCCCGCCGGGCACGCAGGGCGGCCCGGCAGGCGAAGTCAGAGGATTAACGCAGGATACGGACGATCCGGCGGTCCTTGGGTTCGACCAGAACCAACTGGTCGTTCACGTTGACATAGGAATAGGTCGTGTCCGGCACCGGATAGACCACCACGTCACCCGGCAGCCCGGCCCCGACGGCCACCTCGCCGTTCAGGTAGACCGGGGCGACCGGGTTGGCCTGCACATATTGCAGCGTCACGTTCTCGTCGATGACGATCGGCACGTTCGGCACCGCGGTCCCGATGATCAGGTCGCCCGCGGGGGTGAATTCCTTCACGTTCGGATCGGCGGGCACATAGGTCATCGGCTCCAGCGCCAGCGTGGCGTAGTTGTCATAGACCACCGTCGGCGCGTTCTGATAGCTCGTCGTCAGATAGCCGGAATGCGCCCAGCCTTCCTGGCCGTTCACCATCACCTTGCACCATTCCGATCCGGTGATGCAGCCCGAGATTTCAACAGCGGCATCGGTCTGGATCACGCTCTGCACCGCGTATTGCGGGCCGGGGCCTGCGCGCAGGTTCAGGTCGGTTGTGGCCTGCGCCGTCAGCGCGGCGGCGGGGGCGGCGAGCGCCATCAGGATGGCGGTGGCCGTGAGGGGACGGGTAAAACGCATGGTCGATACTCCCTTGACGCCGCAAACGCGCGGCTGGTGTGGGGAGAAAACGAACGGCGGCGGGGGCTGTTCCGGTCGATCCGCAGCCGTCGGCGGGAAATGGCCGGAACGTCAGCGGAAATGCTTCGCCAGTTTCAGCCCCTGGCCCTGGTAGTTCGACGCGATGCCCGAACCGTACAGCTGCGTCGGCACCTCCGCCATGCGTTCATAGACCAGCCGCCCGACGACCTGCCCGTGCTCCAGCACGAA
>JAGRMS010000208.1:4296-4472 GCA_020441135.1 Pseudooceanicola sp. | reverse complement strand
AGCAGTTCATCCTGAACAACGAGCGTCTGGGCATGGTGCGCCAGTGGCAGGAGCTGCTGCACGGCGAACGCTATTCGCATTCGTGGAGCGAGGCGCTGCCCGACTTCGTGAAACTGGCCGAGGCCTTCGGGGCGAAGGGCATCCTGTGCAAGGATCCGAAGGATCTGGACGACGCG
>JAGRMS010000208.1:0-4234 GCA_020441135.1 Pseudooceanicola sp. | reverse complement strand
GAGAACTGCTTCCCGATGATCCCCTCGGGCAAGGCGCATAACGAGATGTTGCTGGGCGAGGCCGAGACGCAGGGGGTGATCGACACCAAGGGGTCGGTGCTGGTGTGAGACAGGGCATTGGCATATATTGCCAATGAAGAGGAGCGCATCATGGCCACCCGCAACGTCGTGCTGACCGACCACCAGAACGCCCTGATCGACCGGCTGGTCGCCTCGGGGCGTTACCAGAACGCCTCCGAGGCGATGCGGGCGGGGTTGCGGCTGCTGGAAGCAGACGAGCGGCGGAAGGAGTCTCTGGTCGACTACATCGACAGGCTGATCGCCGAGGCCGACGACCCGTCGCAGATCCTCGATGAACCTGGCGAAGTCACGATCCGCCGGGCGTTCGAGGAAGCCCGCGCGCGGTTCGACGCCAGATCGAAGGAATGAACGATGGGTTCAGGCTGTCCATCCGCGCCGAGGGCGATATCCCGCTGCGGCGGCTGGATCGCGTCACGGGCAACGGAGAACATGCCGTTCTGGCACAACTGCGCGCGGGTGAGCATGTCGTGATCCTGAAATCGACGAAACCGGACTGGCTTGTCTTGTCCATACTTCATGGCCGCAGCGATCTCGCCCGGCGGCTGAACGAAATCGAAAACGAGGGTTGAACCATGTCCCCCCTGCACATCACCAAAGGCGCCACCAGCCATTCGGCGTATAACCTGCGGCCCACATTCTCGGAGATCGAGGAGCGGCACACGCTGGCCGTGATGGTCGAGAACGAACCGGGGGTTCTGGCCCGGGTCATCGGCCTATTCTCGGGGCGGGGCTACAACATCGAGAGCCTGACGGTTGCCGAGGTGGATCACACCGGGCATCTGAGCCGGATCACCATCGTCACCACCGGCACGCCGCAGGTGATCGAGCAGATTAAGGCGCAGCTTGGGCGGATCGTGGTTGTCCACGAGGTCCATGACCTGACCGTCGAGGGGCCGAGCGTGGAGCGCGAGCTGGCGATGCTGAAGGTGGTCGGCAGCGGCGACAAGCGGGTCGAGGCGCTGCGGCTCGCGGATATCTTCCGGGCCAACGTGGTGGATACGACGCTGAACAGCTTCGTCTTCGAGATCACCGGCGCGCCGGACAAGATCGACGCCTTTGCCGAGCTGATGCGCCCGCTGGGGTTGAAGGAAGTGGCACGCACCGGCGTCGCGGCCCTGCTGCGCGGGGCCTGAACGCCTAGACGGGCGCCGGTTCTTCCGAAATGCCGGTCCGCTCATCACGAGAAAGTGATTCGCGGGCCGGGAAGCTCAGGACGCTGTTCCTGGCCCGCCGGGACGGCTGGCGCGGCGCATTTGCGGCACTGCTCAGCGTCTCGGGCAGTGTCGTGTAGACCCCTTCGGCCACCAGGCGGGGGTTGCAGGCGACACGCTGATGGCGCGCTGTTTCCAGATCGAACTCAATCCAGTCGCCGGCATCGAGGGACACCCCCAATTGGGTGTCATCCTGGCGACAAAGCGCCAAATCACCGTGATCTTCACACCAGATGACCGCTTTCCGGTCCAACTTGTCGCTCCAGAGTACTACGCCGTACATGATCCTACACGCTTTCCCCAACAACCTGACTCTGCTGCAAAAGAAGCGATCCGGTCAGACCATATTCGGTGTCGCCCGCTTGCTTTTTGTGTCGAAGCCGGTAGGCTTCTGGCGTCAATTCGCACCATAGTTGACGCCAATTAGCATCAGTTGCACTGATCTTTTTGTTTAGACGGGAGAAAAGGGGAATTTTCCTCACTATATACAACCGGCAGGTGAGGGACGGTACGGAATGGTAAAGACGACAAGAACTCCGGCGGAACTGCGCAACATGTTCGGAGAGAACCTTCGGACCCTGTCGACGCGCTATCCTTCGATCTCGGAGCTGTCGCGGCAGCTGGGGATCAACCGGACTCAGTTCAACCGCTACCTGTCCGGGGAGAGCTTTCCGCGGCCGGACGTGCTGGACCGGATCTGCACCTTCTTCAAGGTGGATGCACGGATCCTGCTGGAGCCGGTGGAGACGCTGGTCGGCGGGTCGGATGTGGTCAGCAATCCGTTCCTGGCGGATTTCATCGGCAAGGGGTTGAAGGACATCCCGGAAGAGACCTTTCCGGGCGGGTTCTACCGCTTTACCCGGCGCAGTTTCCTGGACGAGACGCAGTTCGTCGTCGGCCTGGTGCATATCTTCCGCAAGGGCGACCTGACGTTCCTGCGCGGCTTCGAGGCGCGCGAGGCGATGAAGGCGCAGGGCTTGCCGCGCGATCCCCGTTCCCGCGAGTTCCGGGGCTACGTGGCACGGCAGGAGGATGGTGTGACGATGGTGGTGTCGCGGCGCAATTCGCTGACCAGCTCGTTCAACTTCCTGACCCGGGCGACGTCTTTCGAGCGCAACTTCTGGGTCGGCTATGCCGCGCGCACGGTACGCGAGTCGACGCATGGCACGCGGGTGGCGCGGATGGTCTATGAGCATGTCGGCAAGACCGCGCGCCAGGCGCTGAAGGCGGCGCGCGATACTGGGTTCAAGACAAAGGGCGAACTGCTGCCCTACCACCTGCAGCTGTTGCAGGTGGACGACCCGTTCCGCTGAACCCTACAGGTCGAAATCCAGAACCAGCGGGCGATGGTCCGACACCTCGGGTTGCGCCGGAAGGTCGAAGGCGCGCACGCGCACCTCGGGCGAGACCAGCAGGTAGTCCGCGTATCGCTGGGGCTTCTGGTATAGCGTCGTGCGGGTGTCGGTGAAGCCGCGCGTGGTGACGAGGTCGGTGAGGCCGATGTCGGCCAAGCGCGGAAAGGTGGCGCTATCGGGCAGCAGGTTGAGGTCGCCGGCGAGGATCAGCGGTTCGCCCTCGCGGCGCAGTCGGGTGATCGCCTCGGCGATGGCTTCGGCCTGGGCGGCGCGGGCGGCGGTGTCGTGCTTGCCGGCGGGGTCGCGCAGGCCGTGCAGGTGGGCGACCTGAAAGGTTGCCGGACCGGTGGAGACGCGGGCGACCTGGATCGCGCGGGGCACGGGTTCCGCGCCCCAGCCATCGCCGCGAAAGCGGCCATGCACGAAACCCTGATACAGTTCGACCAGCGCGAGATCGCGGCGGAGCCAGAAGGCGATGCCGTGTTCGGACGGGACCGCCCTGCCCCGCGCATCGTCCATCGTTCCGCGCGCGGCGGGGGCAAAAAACGGTTGAAAACCGGGCAGCCGTTTCGAAATGTCCGCCAGAAGATCGGCGCGCTGCGACAGGTCGCGGAAGGCGTCGGCATAGCGCAGGGTGTCAGGTGACGGCACCGGCGCGCGCGTCACCTCTTGCAGGCAGAGGATGTCGGCGCCGATACCTGCCGCCCAGTCGCCCAGGGCGGGCCAGACTTGACCGCCCCAGGCGTTCAGGCTGACAAGGCGCATCGGCTCAGGTGTAGTCCGACCGCTGCAACCCGTATTTCGCCATCTTCTCGTTCAGGGTCCGGCGCGGCAGGCAGAGCTCGTCCATGACAGACGCGATGGAGCCCTTATGGCGGCGCATGGTGTTGTCGATCAGCATGCGCTCGAACGCCTCGACGTATTCCTTGAGCGGCTTGCCCTCGGTCGTCATCACCGGCTGCATTTCCTCGTGGTCGGACATCAGCAGCGAGGCGATGGTGCCGGAACCGCGGCGGGATTGCAGCACCGCACGTTCGGCGATGTTGATGAGCTGGCGGACGTTGCCGGGCCAGGGGGCCTGGAGCAGTTGCGCGGCTTCCTGGGCGGAGACCTTGGGGGCCTCGCAGCCGTATTCCTCGGCGAATTGTTCCGACAGGCGGGTGAACAGCGTCAGGATGTCCTCGCCGCGCTGGCGCAGCGGGGGGACGGTGATGCGCAGGGCGGCGAGGCGGTAGAAGAGATCGGGGCGGATCACGTCCTCGGTCTTGCGGCCTGCTTCTTGCAGGTTCGAGATGGCGACGATGCGCGTCTCGGGCGGGGTGCCCTGTTCGTTGATCGCCGAGAGCAGGCGGGCCTGGAGCGTGTCGGTGAGCGACTCGATGCCTTCGAGCACCAGCGTGCCGCCGCGCGCCTCTTCGATGGCCGGGAGCTGGGTATCCTCGGGGAGCATGGGGCCGAGCAGGCGCTTGGCGAGCGCGGTTTCTTCCAGCGCGCCGCAGCTGACCAGGACGAACTTCTTGCCCGCCCGGCTGCCGACGGCGTGCAGGGCGTGGGCCACAAGTGTCTTGCCGGTGCCGGTTTCGCCGT
>JAGRMS010000020.1:235-6584 GCA_020441135.1 Pseudooceanicola sp. | reverse complement strand
CGCCGGCAAGACGACCACGCTCAAGGCGATCTCGAACCTGCTGCATTCCGAGCGCGGCGAAGTCACCAAGGGCTCGATCCGCTACCGCGGCGCCGACGTCCACGATTCCGACCCCGCCGAACTGGTGCAGAAGGGCGTGATCCAGGTCATGGAAGGCCGCCACTGCTTCGAACACCTGACGGTCGAGGAAAACCTGCTGACCGGCTACTACACCCGCAAGGGGTCAAGCGCCGAGATGCACGCCGACCTCGAGAAGGTCTATGCCTATTTCCCCCGCCTCAAGGAGCGCCGCCGCAGCCAGGCCGGCTATACCTCGGGCGGCGAACAGCAGATGTGCGCCATCGGCCGCGCCCTGATGGCCGGTCCCGAGACGATCCTGCTCGACGAACCCTCGATGGGTCTCGCCCCGCAGCTGGTCGAAGAGATCTTCGGCATCGTCAAGGATCTGAACGAGAAGGAAGGCGTCTCCTTCCTGCTCGCCGAACAGAACACCAACGTGGCGCTGCGGTTTGCCCACTACGGCTATATCCTCGAATCGGGCCGCGTGGTGATGGACGGCCCCGCCGCCAGCCTGCGCGAGAACCCCGACGTCAAGGAATTCTACCTCGGCATGTCCGACGAGGGGCGCAAGTCGTTCCGCGACGTGCGCTCCTACCGGCGCCGCAAGCGCTGGCTCAGCTAGGAGACGCTCTCTTGCAGCTTGGCAGCCAGCAGATCGGCCAGCCGCGCCAGCGCCGCTTCGCGGGTGGCGAAGAGGTTCGGATCGAACCCCTGGCTTGCGGCGCGCAGCCGGATATCCGCTTCGGTCTCGGGCGAGGCGTTCAGCCGCACGGTGCCGAGCGACGCGATGCCGTTCAGCCGCTTGCCGCGATGGGCGTATTGCACCCAGGCCTCGGGCAGGATCTGGCAGCCTTCGAGGTTGACGAGGAAGAACCAGCGTTTCTCGGTCTCGTTGATGCGCTCTTCGATGAAGTCGTAGAACTCGTTGACGTCGCGGGCGTTGTTGAAGGTGAAGTGCGAGAAATCGACCTCCATGACGCGCCGCGCCTCGTCGAATCGGAGCCGCCGCACATAGTCGCCAAAGGCATGCGACCGGGTATGCGCCACCCTGGGCCGCCGGGTGACGGGCATCGTGGCGATCCGCGCCAGTGCCTCGTCGCGGGTGGCGAACAGGTTCGGGTCGAAATTCTCGGTATTCGCGGCGCGCAGGATCTGCTCGCGCGTGACATCCGACCCGTCGAAGCGCACCGACCCCATCGAATGGGCATGGTTCAGCGCCCGGCCCCGCCGCGAGTAGGCCACCCAGGCCTCGGGCTCGATCCGCATGTCGGCAAGGTTGACCAGGAAGAACCAGCGGTCCTCGCCGGTCGCCGCGATGCGATCCTCGATGCGGTCGTAGAAGGCCCCGACGCGCGCCGGGGTGTCGAAGACGAACCCCGAGAAATCGACCTCCATGATGGCGCGCTCTTCGTCGAAGGTGATACGCCGGTCGTGTTCGGTATTGGGCATGGACGATCCTCCTCCGCGTCGTGGCTGACCCACGATGCCGGGGATTGGCCCTGCCCGCCTTGTTCCAGATCAAACGGCGCAGTGCGCCGGCCCGTACGGAGGGAAAGATGACCCGCTATTTCGATGCCCTGGAAACCCGCAGCGCGGATGAGCGTGCCGCCGACATCGCCCGCGCCCTGCCGGAACAGTTGGCAAGGGCGAAGGCGCTGCCCGGCTACGCGGACAGCCTCAGGGACGTTGATCCGGCTGCGATCCGCAGCGCCGTCGACCTTGCCGCCCTGCCGGTGCTGCGCAAGTCGGACCTTGGCAAGGCGCAGGCCGCCAACCCGCCCTTCGGCGGCTATGCCAACCGGCCGGTTGCGGGCTTCGGGCATATCTTCCAGTCGCCGGGGCCGATCTATGAACCGGGCGGCATCGGCCACGACTGGTGGCGGTTCGGGCGCGTGCTGCATGCGGCGGGAATCGGGCCGGGCGACATCGTCCACAACTGTTTTGGCTACCACCTGACCCCGGCGGGGATGCTGTTCGAGAACGGCGCGCGGGCGGTGGGCGCCGCCGTGCTGCCGGCGGGAACGGGGCAGACCGAGCTGCAGGTGATCGCCGCCCGCGACGTCGGATCGACCGCCTATGCGGGCACGCCGGATTTCCTGAAGGTGATCCTCGACAAGGCGGACGAGATGGGGATCGCGCTGAAGATCGCCAAGGCGACGGTGGGCGGCGGCGCGCTGTTCCCCTCGCTGCGCCAGCACTACCGCGACCGGGGCATCCTCTGCCTGCAATCCTACGGCACCGCCGACCTCGGCAACATCGCCTATGAAAGCCAGGCGATGGAGGGGATGATCCTCGACGAAGGCGTGGTGGTCGAGATCGTGACGCCCGGCACCGGCACACCGGTCGCCCCCGGCGAGGTGGGCGAGGTGGTGGTGACCACGCTGAACCCCGACTATCCGCTGATCCGCTTCGCCACCGGCGACATGAGCGCGGTAATGGACGGCGCATCGCCCTGCGGGCGCACCAACACGCGGATCAAGGGCTGGATGGGCCGGGCGGACCAGACGACGAAGATCAAGGGCATGTTCATCCGCCCCGAGCAGGTGGCGACCCTGGTATCGCGCCACACAGAAGTGACCCGCGCCCGCGTCATCGCTCGCCGCGAGGGCGAGATGGACACGATGACCGTGCAGTTGGAGGCGCCGGGCGGCGACGGCGCGGCCTATGCGAAGACCGTGGCCGAGGTGCTGAAGCTGAAAGGCGCCATCGAGGTCGTCGCCCCGGGCTCGCTGCCCCGGGACGGGCTGGTGATCGAGGACCAGCGCAAATATGATTGAGGCGCCTTCGGCGCCACGCCTTTTGTCTCGGTTCCGGCCTGCGGCCTCCACCTCGGGCGTCAGGCCGTTCGGCCTGACGCGTGCCTCCGGCGGGAGGTATTTGGGAAGAGAAGAAAGGGCTGTTCGGGTGCCGTCCCGAAGGCGTTTTCAATCGTCACTCGACGATAAAATATTAAAATCAGCAGCTTGACCCCCCGTCCCAGCTAGGACACCTATTTTCCGTCGTGGAAGAAGCCATAAATCGTTTCGGCCAGGGTGTCCGAAATCCCCTCCACCGCCTTCAGATCCGCAAGGTCCGCCCGAGCCACCGCCTTGGCCGATCCGAAATGCTGCAGCAGCGCCCGCTTGCGCGTCGCCCCCACGCCCGGCACCTCGTCCAGCGGGGTTGCGCCCACCGCCTTGGCCCGCTTCGCCCGGTGCGTCCCGATCGCGAAGCGATGCGCCTCGTCCCGCAGGCGCTGGACGAAATAGAGCACCGGATCGTTGTGGCGCAAGGCAAAGGGCCGCGCGCCGGGGCGGTGGAACTCCTCCTTGCCGGCGTCCCGGTCGACGCCCTTGGCCACCCCCACCATCGGAATGTCCTCGACCCCGTGTTCCGCCATGATCTGCGCCACGGCGGAGACCTGCCCCGCGCCGCCGTCGATCAGCAGCAGGTCGGGCCAGAGGCCCTTGTCGCGGTCGGGGTCTTCCTTCATCAGGCGGGAGAAGCGGCGGTTCAGCACCTCCTTCATCATCCCGAAGTCGTCGCCGGGGGTCAGTTCCGTCCCCTTGATGTTGAACTTGCGGTAGCTGTTCTTGAGGAAGCCTTCCGGCCCGGCGACGATCATCGCGCCGACCGCATCGGTGCCCATGATATGGGAGTTGTCATAGACCTCGATCCGCTGCGGCGGGGCCTCCAGCCCGAAGGCCTCGGCCAGCCCGCTCAGCAGCCGCCCCTGCGTCGCGCTTTCCGCCATCCGCCGCGCCAGGCTTTCGCGGGCGTTGCGCAGCGCGCCCTGTACCAGATCGGCCTTCTCACCCCGCTGCGGGACCAGCAGCTCCACCCGGCGCCCGGCCTTCTGCGACAGGGCTTCCACCATCAGGTCGGGGTTTTCCACCTGGTCCGAGAGGATCACCTGCCGGGGCGGTTCCTTGTTGTCGTAGAACTGGCCGAGGAAGGCCTCCATCACCTCTGCTGCCGAAACATCGGCGGCGAGGCGCGGGTAGAAGTCCTTGTTGCCCCAGTTCTGGTTCGCCCGGATGAAGAAGACCTGCACGCAGGCCTGCCCCTGTTCCATGTGCAGCGCCACCACGTCGGCCTCGGCCACGCCGCGCGGGTTGATCCCTTGCGTGCCCTGCACCGTCGTCAGCGCCCGGATCCGGTCGCGCAACGCGGCCGCGCGCTCGAATTCCATCGCCTCGGAGGCGGCGCGCATCTGTTCGGCGAGGTCTTCCTGCACCCGGGTGGAGCGGCCCGACAGGAAGCGTTCAGCGTCGCTGACGGACTCGGCATAGCTTTCGGGCGGGATCAGGCCGACGCAGGGGCCGGAACAGCGCTTGATCTGGTAGAGCAGNNAGCAGGCAGGGCCGCGTCCGGCTTTCGAAGACGGAGTCGGTGCAGTTGCGCAGCAGGAAGGCTTTCTGCAACTGGTTCAGCGTCCGGTTCACCGCCCCGGCACTGGCGAAGGGGCCGAAGTAGGCGCCCTTCTCGGTCTTCGATCCACGGTGCTTCTTGATCTGCGGAAAGGCGTGGTCCTTCGCCACCAGGATGTTCGGGAAGGACTTGTCGTCGCGCAGCAGCACGTTGTATTTCGGCTTGAGCTGCTTGATCAGGTTCTGTTCGAGCAGCAGCGCCTCGGTTTCGGTCCTCGTGGTCAGGAACATCATCGAAGCGGTGTCGCGGATCATCCGGTCGATCCGGGGCGAGTGCTGGCCGGGGCGGGCATAGTTCGACACCCGCGCCTTCAGGTTCCGCGCCTTGCCGACGTAGAGCACGCGCGCCTGGGCGTCGAGCATCCGGTAGACCCCGGGCGAGCCGTCGATGGTCTTGAGATAGCCCTGGATCACACCGTGACCGGTGGCGGGCGGATCGGAGTTGGGCGGGGAATCGGTCATGTCGGTCGAATCGGTGGCACAACCTTTGGCTGCACGGTGGGACGCCTCGGCGCAAGGGTTAAGACATCCACGGTTTCTGTGGATAACATTGCGGATAGCTTTGGGGCGAGGCGAAATTCCCGTTGTTTCTAACGGCTTTCGTTAACCTGCACAAATATTGTGCAGAATAGCAACCTATTGATTTCATTAAGAAGAATTCTTGAATGCTAGCAAGATCATGAAAAGACAGACAATTTTGTAACGCTTTCGTAACCGGATCGTGAAGGTTGGATAAGTTGACGCAGGGGCTGCTCATTCGACGCCCAGAACGTCCGGTGTCTGCCAGCCAAGATGCTGCCCGCCATCGACGCAGATCAGCTGGCCGGTCACTGCCCTGGCGTCGAGGAGGTAGCCGAGAGCGGCCGTAAGGTCGGACGGTCCGGCGCCACGTTTCAGGATAGTTGCCGCGCGCTGGCGGGCGAAGTGGTCCGGGCTTTGACGTTCCGCTTTCAGCGTCGGGCCGGGGCCGATGGCGTTGACGCGGATTGCCGGGGCGAGGGCCTGCGCGGTGGTGCGCGTCATCGCCCAGAGCGCCATCTTGGCGATGGTGTAGGTCATGAAGGCCGGCGTCAGCTTCAGCACCCGCTGGTCGAGCAGGTTGACGACCAGGCCGCTCGCCAGCGGTTCGCCGTCGCTGCCCGCCTCCGGCGCCTGGTCGGCAAAGGCCTGGGTCAGGAAGAACGGCGCCCGCAGGTTCGAATTGATGTGCCGGTCCCAGCTCTCGGGCGTGGCGGTGGCGATCCGGTCGTATTCGAAGATCGAGGCGTTGTTGATGAGCACCGTGAGCGGCCCGCCGAGCGCCGCGACNNCACCAGGGCCAGGGTCTCGTCGAGGACGAGCAGGTCGGCCTGCAGCGCCACCGCCCGCACGCCCCGCGCCTCGCACAGCAGCACCGTCTCGGCGGCGCCTTCCTCTGAGCCCGCGTAATGCACCGCCACGTCGTAGCCGCGCTCGGCCAGCGCAATCGCCATCGCCTGCCCCAGCCGCGCCCCCGCGCCCGTCACCAATGCCCGGCCTGCCGGTTCCCGCCCGTCGTTCATGTCCGCCTCAATGCGCAAGGATCGCCATCAGGTACACCCCATAGAGCCCCACGAACACGGTGCCCCAGGCCCGGCCCATGCGCCACCCCCGGAACACGAAGGGGCCGATCAGCAGCGAGGCGGCGAGCATCACCCAGAGGTCGTAGTGCAACAGCTTGGGTTCCACCGGCAGCGGCCCGACCAGCGCGGCGACGCCGATGATTGCGAGCAGGTTGAACATGTTCGACCCGATCACGTTGCCCAGCGCCACGTCGGCCTGGTTGCGGTAGGCGGCCATCACCGTGGTCGCGAGTTCCGGCAGCGAGGTGCCGATGGCCACCAGGGTGAGCCCGATCACCG
>JAGRMS010000020.1:0-219 GCA_020441135.1 Pseudooceanicola sp. | reverse complement strand
CGCCGTAGTCGCGGGCGATGCTGGTTGCGCTGTCGACCAGGATCTGCGCGCCCAGCGGCAGGCCGACCAGGCCGATCGCGAGAAAGGCAAAGACCTTCCACCAGGCCATGTCGGGGTCGAGCCCCTCGACGCCGCCGGCCTCCTCGGCCTCCGCCTCGGCTTCCAGCGCGTCCGGATCCAGCGCCTCGCCCCGCGCGGCATGGGCGGCGGCGAGCTGCG